>NZ_JBMPGU010000013.1:0-122443 GCF_049323015.1 Thalassococcus sp. BH17M4-6 | reverse complement strand
CTACGTGCTCGCCGTCACGCGCCGCCGCGGATCAGCTGGTTCATCGTGATCGACGGCTGCGGGCAGCCGGCCTCACCGACGATGCGCGCGGGCACGCCGGCCACGGTCTTGCACGGCGGCACTTCTTCCAGAACCACCGAACCGGCCGCAACGCGGCTGCAGTTGCCGACCTTGATATTGCCCAGAACCTTGGCGCCCGCGCCGATCAGCACGCCGTCCCCGATCTTGGGATGGCGGTCCTCTTCTTCCTTGCCGGTGCCACCCAGGGTCACCGAATGCAGCATCGACACGTTGTCGCCCACCACGGCGGTTTCGCCGATCACGATGGAATGCGCATGGTCGATCATGATACCCTTGCCGATCCGCGCGGCAGGGTGGATGTCGACACCGAAGACCTCGGAACAGCGCATCTGGAAAAGGTACGCCAGGTCGCGGCGGCCTTCGCGATAAAGCCAGTTGGCGATGCGGTAGCATTGCACCGCCTGGAAGCCCTTGAAGAACATCAGCGGCTGCAGAAACCGGTGGCACGCCGGGTCGCGTTCATAGACCGCGACGATATCGGCCCGCGCGGCCATGGCGAGTTCGGGATCCGAGGCATAGGCCTCGTCGCAAATTTCGCGCAGGATCTGTTCGGACATCTCGCCCGAGGCCAGCTTGAGCGAGATGCGGTAGGCCAGCGCCCCCTCGATCGTGGTATGGTGCAACACCGAATAATGCACGAGCCCGCCCAACAGCGGCTCCTGCACCACGGCCTCTTCGGCCTCGCGCATGATGCGGGCCCAGACCGGGTCGAGTTCTGCGATCTTCGCGCGTTTTTCAGCCATGGCGCCTCTCCTTTGACAGGACGAGTTTAGCAGATAGGGTCGGCCGGGGAAAACGCAAACCTTTGATGGAGGCGATCGCGATCACAGATGAGACAGCCCTTGCCCGCTTCGCCGCGCTGATCCGCGACAGGCTGGCCGCCCTGGACGAGGACGACCGCCTGGGCAAGGATGGCCAGGCGGTCGTGTCGCTGGATCAGCAATCGGTCGGGCGGCTCAGCCGGATGGACGCACTGCAAAGCCAGGCGATGGCCAAGGCCGCGCAAGGCCGCCGCGACGCGCAGAAACGCGGTCTGCGCGCCGCCTTGCAGCGGATCGAAGAAGGCGAGTTCGGCTATTGCGACGACTGCGGCGATGCCATCGCCCCGGCCCGGCTAGAGCTTGATCCAACCGCCACGCGCTGCATGTCCTGCGCTTCAGGCTAGGGTCGGACCCTCCGCAACGTCCCCTCAGGCGCTGAGCCGCAGGCTGGCAAATGGCCCGGGGCCAAAGCGCTGCGACACCTGTGCCACCGCGATTTCATACTCGCCCGTGATCGCATCCGCCGCGCGCATCGCTGCGGTGTAGGACCACTGCGGCGCTGTCAGCTCCACCTCGCGCAGGACCGATGCGCCTTGCCGGACACGCAGCAGGTAGACCTCAGAGTCCTCGCCCAACGGCACCTCGGGGCCGTTCCATGGGTCGCCGTCGATCCGCGTGCGGCGAATCCAGTCGACCCTGAGGCCAGCCCCCGCGGGCCGCACGCTCAGGTGCGCGGGCCGGTACGGGCGCAACCCGTTGCCGTCAAAAGCGTGGGTTTCGTAGGTGTAGGACGGATCATCCAACGGCCTGCGCGCCGGTCCGATGCGGTAGTGCCGCGCGACGCCCCGCGCCGCGGCGGCCAAGGCGATCTGCACCGGCACCGCATCCATCAGCACGACCACCGACCCCTGCGGCCAGACCTCGGGCATGATGCCGTCGGTGCCGAACTGCCCGCGCAAGCGATGCGACAACAGCCACTGCCGCGGCCCGATCAGCTGCGCGTCGCGGAACTGGAAAAGCTCCCAGTTGCCCGGTGTGCCGTCACCGATGGCCACCAGGTTGCGTCCGGCCAAAAGCCCCGCATCGCCCGTCGCCGCCAGCTTGCCAAAGCCCATCCGCACCTGCAGGTCCGGCCCCCGGTCGATCCGCCCGGCGGGTGCTGCGAACATCGGGCTTTGGCTGACGCCGACCGACGCCTGCGCCGCGATGATCTGGTTCAGCGCGTAATCCGCATCGAGGGCGGAATCGTAAACCGCGATGCTGCCCGGCCAGGGATCGGCGCGGATCGCCAGGTGCGGCGCATGCGGTACCTCGTCGCCGGTCATGAGCGGCAGGTCCATGAACACCGGGTCGACCGGCACGGCGGGCGTGAAAGGCCGCAAAGACGCGCCATCGTCCGGGAAATCCGACGGCAGATAGGTATCGGGTTCGATCCGCACCGCCTCGATCAGCTGCTGTTCGGTAATCTCGACCCGGTCGATGCGCGCCAGCGTCGGCCCCTCGGCCCCCGGCAGCGTGACGATGTCCCCGGCCCCCAGGTGCAGCCTCGACGGCGGAAGGGCAAAGCGCAGCGTGTCGCGGGCCAGGCGCGCCTCGCTCAGCCAGCGCTCGACCGTCTGGCGTGCTTCGGCCCGGGTGAGCGCCAGCGGCACGTCGCTTTCAGCCACCGCATGGGTGGCCTCGTCCGGCAGCACGGTTTCTTCGGCCACGACCTGGTGATCGCCATCCGACTGAACAAAGCGCAGGCGCACGCGGCCGGCCATCTCGGCCTCGGGTCCCCGGGTTTCCGACAGATCGCCGTCGATCTCTTCGGTCACCGCCAGAGCGTCGCGGTCTATCTTCGTCGCCCGCAGCCCTGTGCGCATGCGAAAGACCAGCGCCCCGCCGCGCTCGATCGCGTCGAAACCATAGGCCAGCATCAGCGGTTGCAGCGCGCGGCGGGCATCGGTCACCTCTGACACTCCGTAGCCGCGCACGAACCCGTGCAATCGGCTGACGTCATAGGCCGTCAGCCCGACCCGTTCGCAGATTTCCGCTACGACCGACGCCAGCGTACGGCCCGATATCCGCCCCGTGATCCAGTGTCCGCGCCGATAGTTCGGGCCATCGGTCCATAGCGCATCGTTGCCCGGAAACCACGGATAGGGCCGCGCGTCCCAGGTCCAGACGAAGGCATGGCTCATGTCCAGCATCGGCGTGCCGTAGTCTTCCGACACCGGGTTGTTGGCCGGGTCGGACCAGTAGGCATGCATCGCCCGCAGATATTGGCGCTGAATCAGTTCGTCGCGCAAGCCGTTGGAAAACTTCGGCAAAGAGGATTCCGAGGATTTCGGGTCGACAAAGACATTGGGCTGGTTGGTGCCCTTGTCCACTGCCGGACAGCCCAGTTCGGTGAACCAGATCGGTTTCGATTCCGGCTCCCACGCGGTGGGATTGTCCTGCCGCAAACCGCCGATGCGCTCGTAGTGCGCGCGGCCCCACCAGTTGCGGATGTCCTTGTAGCGAAAGATCCAGGGCTCATCATAGGCCCCGTCGGTGATCGGGTCGCGGCGCTGGAACGTCTCGGCCTCGGGCGACGGATAGTACCAGTCGTACCCTTCGCCGCCTTCGATATTGGCGCGCAGGTAATCCTCGTTATAGATCGACCGCCAATCGGCGTCGGCATGGTCATCGCCATCGCGCCAGTCCGACAGAGGCATGTAATTGTCGATGCCGACAAAATTGATCTGCGGGTCCGCCCAGAGCGGGTCGAGGTGAAAGAAGACGTCCCCCGATCCGTCCTGCGGGTGATAGCCGAAATACTCGCTCCAGTCGGCGGCATAGCCGATCTTGACCTCCGGCCCCAGGATGGTGCGCACCTCGTTTGCCAGCTCGCGCAGCGCCGCCACGGCGGCAAAGCCGTTGGCGCCCCGAATCTGCGTCAGCCCGCGCATTTCCGACCCGATGCAGAATGCGTCGACCCCGCCAGCGAGGCGGCAAAGCGCGGCATTGTGCAGGATGAAACGGCGGTAGCTCCACTCCTCCGGCCCGGTGTAGGTCACGTAGCGGGTGGCATTGAAGGTGCCAAAGACGGTCTCGAACCCGTCCTCCTCCTCGCCGAAATCGGCCGCCGTGGCGGTGCCGAAAAACGCCGCGACCTCGGCATCCGCCTGCGCCGTGCCGTCGGGCGATCCGGTGCGACCCGGCGCGGTGCTAAGCGTGATGCGGCCGCGCCACGGCAAGGCGGGCTGGGTTTCGGCGTCGCTGTAGGGATCGGGCCGCGTGTTGTCGGCCATCTGATCCATCAGGATAAATGGATAGAACATGACCTTCTGCCCGGCCTCGGCCATATGCCGGATAGCCTGCACCACCGACTGATCGGTGGGTGTGCCGCCATAAACGGGCCGTCCGCCCAAGTCTGGCACCTGCTGCGCCAGATCGCGAGTCAGCCCAGACACCCGCCATTTCATCGACTTGCCGTCGTATTCCGCTTGTTCGACTTTGGGCCGCAGGCTGCAATGCCCGCAGCGCAGGTCGTCGCCGAACCAGCTGACCACCAGCGACACCGCCCCGCAGTTCGGCACCTCGTCCTGCAACATGCGGAAAGAGGTCGTGAAATCAGGCTCTTCGGAAGGGGAGTTCACGTTGGCCAGGCTCTTTCCGCCGCTGTCGTTGACGACCGTCACAGGCTCTGTCGCCAGCGCATATTCGCCCGTGCCTGGAATCATCGCGACGCCGCGGATCGCATCGGTCACGTCGTCCGGATCGGACTGGTCGGGGCGCGTCACCTCGAAATTGAACTGCGGCACGCGGTTGCCGAAGGGCGACAGCGCCAGATCCTCGATCACCACGTAGGCGAGCCCGCGATAGGCCGGCACGGTGCCGGTGCCTTCGACCGCCTCGATCTTGGCGTCGGGCAGCTGGTCGCCAGTGCCCTTATGCACCCGCATGTTGAGATCGCGCAAAGGGATTTCCGCGCCGTCCGCCCAGACGCGGTTGACCCCGGTGATCTCGCCTTCGCACAAGGCCAGCGCCAGGCTGACGGAATAGCTGTATTGCTTGACCTCGGGCTGCGGCGGGCCGCCCTTGCCGCCGCCGCTGGTCTTTACCTTCTCGCGAAACTCCGTGGCCCAGATCACATGCCCGCCCACACGCATCCGGCCGTAAACCTGCGCGATGGCCGCGCCTTCGCCGGCACCCGTCAGGCGAAAGCGGTCGACCTTGCCGGTCTCGACCGTTTCGGCCCCCTGGCCCATCAGCCGCTGATCCAGCGCCCGGCCCAGCGTGGCGCCCACAAACCGGCCCACCGCCACAGCCGACAGGCCCAGAACCGACCCGCCCACCGATCCGCCGATGGCGGCCCCGACCGCAGAGAAAAGGATAGTCGCCATCACACAGACTCCGTTGGAAAGGCAAAGCGCGCCGCGATCCGCCGCCGCCAGGGCGCGCTCAGCGCGCTTTCAATGACGCCATGGCCGGAATAGGCATGCACAAAAGCCGCCCCCGCACCGATGGCGCTTTGCAGGCCCAGATGCTTGGCCACCGACCCAGAGCGCATTCGAAACAGCAACACATCCCCCGCTGCATCGTCTGCCACCGCTTTCGGTGACAAGTGCCGCAGTGCTGCCTGCCACAACCGCTCCTCGCCCTGCGGTTCGGACCAGTCCATGGTGTAGGCGGGCACCGCCTCGGGCTCGGCGCCCAGCACCTCGCGCCAGACGCCGCGCAACAGGCCAAGGCAATCGCTCCCCGCCCCACGGACCGAGGCCTGGTGCACATAGGGCGTGCCGATCCAGCCGCGCGCCGCAATGACGATCCGGTCTGCACTCATCTGCGGCTGCCTCCGCTCTGGCTTTTCGCCTGGGTCGGATGCGTCAGCAGCCAGTCGTCTTCGGGAATGTCGGGAAAGCCCTGAAAGTTCAGGACGTTGTTGAACTTGAGCCGACAGGTCTCGAACCGCTTATCGCAGCCCGCCACGATCCGCACCCGGTCGCCGACCGACAGATCGGCGCGCAGCGGCTCCCAAAGCTCGATCACCCGCGCACCGTCCCCTGCGATCAGGTCGCGCTTGATTGCGCCGCTCAGCCCCTTCGCCGGACCGGTCCACACCTCGGCGCGGCCGCGCTGGAACCAGCCCTGATCGAACCCGCCCAAGGGGCCAAAGTTCAGCATTCGCGCGCCATCCGTGGCGACCAGAGCGCCTTCGTAGGTGTAGCCCGGCACATCCGTCTCGAACCGGCACGCGCTGTCGCCCAAGACGGCGGTGCAGGGTTTCTGAAATATCCGCCCCACGGGCCGGTTGAGCAGCTCGCCCAGCCCCCGCAACTCTGCGTGGAACGCACCGCCCGCGCGCCTGATCTCTCCGATCGTGCCGCGAAACAGCATCTGCCGCTGGCTCACGTCTTTCCAATTGACCAACCAGGCCAGCACCTCGGCGCCGTCATAGCGGCCCGCGGCGATATCCGCCTCGGTGATTGCCGCATCGCTGAGCGCACCCATCGCTTCGGTGTTGTCCACCGACAGGCCCGTGCCCTGCTGCAGCGTCATGGCGGTCATGCCGGTATCGGCGCGAAAGGTCAGCCCGACGAAGGCCAGATCAAGGTCGTGATCGGTGAACCCCAACCGCATGCCGTCTTTGCGCTTCACCTCCCACGCGCGGGCGACATTGGTCAGCCCGGTGGCCAGATGCGCGCCAAGTTCTGCCTGCATCTCCATCAGATTCGCACCTCCACAACCGGCACATCGGGCGCGTCGCCCGCCTGAAAACTGGCAACGCTGGTCTGAATGCGATCGGTATCGAACCGCACCGGCACGTCGAACTCAAAGCCAGCGCTGATCTCGACATCGGCCAGCGGCGGGCGGGCAAAGGTGACGACGCCGGTAGTGACATCGACCGTGTAGTCGATGCCGTCCTGCTGTTCATCCGACTGGATGCCCACGCGCACCGTGCCCTCGACCGGTTTCTTGATTGGACGGTCGTAGGTGGCATGGCCCGACCGGTAGGTCTTGATCAGCGGAAAGGCGGTCCGCTCGCCGTCGGCGATGGCAATGACCTGATCGTCATAGCGCGGCTTCTGCGACGGACGGCAGGACTTGAAATCCGACCAGTCCTTCCAGCGAAACCCGATAAGCTGCCCGCGCCGCGCCTCGAAGAACGCGATCAGTACGGCGATATCGTCAAGCGACCGGAGCCCGATGCCCGCATCATACCGGCGTCGCGCATGCGCCCAGGGGGTGTTGCGCTCCTCGAAGCCGCTGGCCAGCGTCACCACATCCGTGCGCCGCTCCGGCCCGCCAACAGAGCCGAAGCTCAGCCGCGCCGGAAACTGTATCTCGTGAAAATCCATGTCCCTCGCCCCTTACCTGTTGCGTGCGCCGCGCCCGAGCGCGCGGCCCATCTGCGCGGCGATCTGGCTCTGGCTGCGGCGAAACCCCTGCACGTCGGGCGTGGAGATGTTCATCACGACCGTCACCGGCTGGCCGCCGCCCGCCGCCCGAACCCCCAGCTTGCCATCTGCGCCACGGCTCAGCGGCATGATCGCCTCCGGCCCCGCCTCGCCCATCAACCCGGTGCCGCCGCGCATCGGAAAGGTGACAGGGCCGTTCACCACGCCACCGGTCGCGAACGGCATCACGCGGCCCTGGGAAAAGCTGCCGCCCTTCTCGAACCCCGAAAGCCCACCAAGCACCGAACTGATGCCCGAGGTGATGAGCCCGCCAAAGTGGTCCGTGACCGGTTTCACCGCCGCCCGGTAGGCCGCATTGATCATCGAATTTGCCACCAAGCGCAGCGCGTCCGACAGCTTCATCCCGTCCAGGATCACCCCGTCTATGGCCCTGCTCAAACCGCTGCTCAGCGCGCCCTCGAGCTTGGCGATGTTGCGCCCGGTGTCGGAAAAGGTCTGGTGGATTCGGGTCAGTTCAGCGTTGAACTGCTGCGCCATGCCGGTGGCGCCGCCCAACGTCGTCTCCAACGCATCGACCTGCTCTTCCATCGTCTCAAAATCGCTCATTCGCCTTGTCCTTTGATCCGGTCGGGGAAAGCCGCGACCAATTCATCCAGCCGCGCGCGGCCCATTGGGGCGATGCCCGATCCTGCGCCCAGCAGCAGTTTCAGTTCGGCGGGGGTCAGCGCCCAGAAGGCATCGGGGCTCAGCCCCAGGCCGCGCATTCCCGCGCGCATCAGCACTGGCCAATCGAATCCCGCCACAGCTAGCCCGCCTCGGGCAGCATGAAGGCCCGCGCCAGCAGTTCCGCCGCCACCTTCGCCGCCGTCATCGGCCCGCCTGCGATCTCGGCCTGCAGCAGGTCCGCCGCCGTGCCCTGCCAGCCGCCGCCGCGCAGCCCCGCCACGATCAGCGCCAGCACATCACGGGTGGAAAACGCCCCGGTTTCAAAACGTTGCACCAGTTCGACCAGCGATCCGCTATGCAACCCCGCCTCCAGTTCGGCCAGCGCGCCCAGCGTCAGCCGCAGCACGTGGCGTTGTCCGTCGATGATCAGCGCCACCTCGCCGCGATAGGGGTTCACCATGGCTCAGACCGCTTCGACAAAGACCAGTTGCCCGGCCGAGGCCAGCGAGACGTCATAGGTCGCCTCACCGTCGTGCGACCCGGCATATTCGATTGCGGTCAGCTGGAACGGGCCTTCGACAGTGCCGAAATCCGGGATGATTACCTGGAAATCCGGCGTTTCGCCGTCAAAAAAGATCTGCCGCGCGCGTTCATCGGTATCGGCGTCCTTGAACACGCCAGAGCCCGAGATCGCGGCGGATTTCACCCCGCCGCCCGACAGCAGCTCGCGCCAGCCGCCACCGCTGTCCAGCGTCGTGACATCCACCGTCGCGGCGTTGAAATTGACCCGCGTAGCGCGCAGGCCCGCCATCGTTTCGAATTGTCCGTCACCGGTCAGGTCCACCTTGATCAAAAGATCCTTGCCGTTTTGTGCAGGCATCTGGTCATTCCCTTTGCTGTATGTGTCGCGGCAAGGCCGCCTTGATCCGTCCGTCCCGTCGCGCGTCCCGCGCCGGGGCTCAGCTGTCTTCGACCCGGGCGCGAAAGGTCAGCTCGATCCGTCGCATCCCGCCGCTTTCGCGTTTGGCCCGGGCGCGCAGGAACCGCAGGCTTACCAGCCGCCCGCGATCCAGCGTCAGATCGGCATCCACAAGCGCGTCGCCGACCGCGACCGCCGCCGCCTTGGCGCTTTGAAACCCGGCCTCTTCGGTGATCACCGCGACGTTGAGGTCGTGCCAGGCGCCGTATCCCGTGGCGTCAGAGGCATCGCGCACCCGCTCCGCCCCAAGCGTGAGGTACAGCTGCGGCAGCGGCCCCGGCGGAAGCGCATCGAATATGTTGGCACCCACCAGCGTGATCAGCGCGTCATCCGACGCCAGCCGCTGATAGATCGCCGTTTGAAGGGCGGCGGAAATGGCGTAGCTCATGCCGCGACCTCCTCTTCCGCAAGGCAGGTCAGATAGCGTCCCGTGGGGTCCGCCTCGGTCACCGCATGGATGGCCCAGATACGACTGCCCAAGCGGAACCTCTGCCCCGGCTGCGGCCGCGTGCTGTGACCCTGCGGTGCACCGCGCACGATGATCCGGTAGCTGGCGCGCGACAGCGCCCCGGCCTCTCCGGTCGTCTCGCGCGCCGAACGGGGGCGCAGTTCGGCCCAAAGCGTACCCCGGGGGATCCAGCTCTCGTGCCAGCCGCCCGCTCCGTCCGGCGCGGTCTGCGCCACCTCGAGCGTCAGGGCTTGTGTCAGATGCGGCGTCTTCATGTGGCAAACCCCATGCGCAGCGGCCGATATCGCGCCAGAAGCGAGGTCACGCCAAACGGCATGCAGCCCTGCCCCAGCGCCGTTTCGTCACGATATTCGTAGTAATGCGCCGCCAGCAGCAGCACCGCCTGCGCGAGGTCGGCGGGCAGATCGCCAAAGCCCGCGCCGAATCCGGCCTCGAACCGCAGTTCGATCCCGCCGCCGCTGGGAACCTCGGGCAGGCTGCTGCCCATCGGCATCAGGCGCGGCGTGGTGCTGTCGCGCTCCAGCCTGTAGCGGTCCTGGGGGACCACATGCGCGGTGCCGTAGCGGTCAACCATCGCAAGCTGCGTGATGGCCGTGACCGGGGCCAGCGGCAGGACCTGCCCCGTGGCATCGTGCCAGGCCGCCTGGGTCAGCACGAACCCCCTCCGCAGCAGCGCCTTGCCGGTCCGGCCTTCGACTGCGGCAAGGGCCGCGCGCAGGAACGACGCCAGCACCGGGTCCTGCAAATCGTCCTCGGCAAAACCGGTGCCAAGGCGCAGGTGACGTTTCAGCGCGGCCAGCGGCAGGTCCGCCTCGGCGATATATGTCTCTTCGACCAACATCATGTTCTTTCTCCGAAATCCTGTCCCGGCCCCCGCATTCCACGGCCCGAGGCTTGGTGGGCACGCACCACTCACGTTGCTCGGACGGAGGGATCAGCTGGCCAACGCAAGCTGTCACACGGTGCGCGCCCCATGGCGGCCGGCCCCAAGGCCCGCCACCATGTCCGCATCCGCTTAGGACACAGCGCAGCGCAGCAGCTTGATCGCGGCGAAATCGCTCACATCGCCGCCCACACGCTTGGTGGCGTAGAACAGCACATGCGGCTTGGCGCTGAACGGATCGCGCAGCACCCGCAGGTCCGGACGCTCCGCGATGGTGTAGCCGCTGCCGAAATCGCCAAAGGCGATGGCATCGGCGCCGCTCGCGATGTCGGGCATGTCCTCGGCGATGAGCACCGGATACCCCAGCAGGCGCGCGGGTTCCCCGGCGCTGAAGCCGTCCGACCACAGATGGCGGCCATCCGCGTCCTTGAGCTTGCGCAGCGCACCGGCCGTCTTCGAGTTCATCACGAAGGACGCCGCCGCACGGTACTGCGCCCCCAGCGCATAGACGAGGTCGATGATCGCATCGCCATCACCCACGCCGCCGTCGACACCGGTGGGCACATAGCCGATGTTGCCCCAGGTCCAGACATCGTTGTCGACCGTCGCGTGATCCAGGAACCCGCGCGGCTTGTCGACGCCGTCGCCACTGACAAAGGCCGCGGCCTCGGCCCGCGCAAACTTGTCGGCGATGCGCCCGGCCAGCCAGGCCTCGATGTCAAAGGCACTGTCGTCCAGCAGCCGCTGGCTGGCCTTGGGCAGCGCGTTCAACTCGTAAAGCGGGATCGAAATGCGCTCGATCGTGGGGGTGCCGGTTTCGGTCGTGTCGGTGGTCTCGTTGGCCCAGCCCGCGCCCGCATCGTTGCGGTCGATCAGCACATCAAAGCTCGACGCCTCGACATTGACGACATTGGCGATCGCACGGATCGACGCGGTCGAGGCCAGCACCGATTTCACCGTATCGGCAGTGACCGGATCGACAAGATAGCCGCCATCGCCGTTCACGGCTGTGTTGAGCGCCTTGCCCTCAAGCTCCAGCCCGCGAAGCCCGTCGTCATCGCCGGTGCGCAGATAGGCGTTGAAAGCCTTCTGATGCGGCGCGGGGGTGTCGGCGGCGGTGGCCAGCGCGGGGCGCGCCAGGTTTTTTCGATCAAGCATGGTCAGTCGCTCTTCCTGTTGTTGAAGCTTTTGGTAGACATCGGCCCTCAGGCCTTTGATATCCCCGACAAGTCCCGCCATCGCGGTGCTTACCCGGGCGAACGGAGACGGATCTTCCCCGTTCCGAGAACGCGCCTCGGTTGTGCTCATCCAATTGGTCCCGTTGTTAAGGGCGCGCGGACATCAGCCCTGCGCCATCTCCCGGCGCGCACCTTCCAGCGCCTGCGCCAATTCACGCAACATGGCATCGGCCGGATCCTCACCCTTGGCCGCCACCCGCGCACTGGGCAGCATCGGAAAGGTCACCAGCGACACCTCCCAAAGCTCCAGTTCGGTCAAGAGCCGCTGGCCCTTTTCGTTCTTCGCCGCCCGCAGGGTGCGATAGCCGATCGACAGGCCGTCGATCGCGCCCGCCGCGATCAGCGCCGCCGCCTCGCGGCCCCTGGCCACGCTGTCCAGCAGGCGGCCCTTGACATACAGGCCGCGGGCATCCTCGCGCACCTCGTCCCAGATCCCGATGGGTTGGGCCGGGTCGTGCTGCCACAGCATCTTGATCCCGCGCCGCTCGGCCCCCAGCCGCTTCAGCGATGCCGCATAAGCGCCGCTGGCCACCACGTCGTTGCCTTGGTCGGGGCTGCCGAACAGGCTGGCATAGCCTTCAATCTTCATCCCGTCGGCCACGATCTCGTCCGCGCCCAGTCGGCAGAATTTGTGCTCAAGTTCCATGTCTCGTTCCTTCACCAGCCCCGGGCGCGCGTTTTCCTCAGGGAAAACGACCCGGAAAATTCGAATTTTCCGCTCAGGGCACCACCTCCAGAAAGCCTTGGAAGGCCTGCGCCAGGATCACCGCGACAATGCCGTAGACCGTCAGCCACAACCGCCGCTCCAGCCGCTCCATCAGCACCTCGATCCGTTCCAGCCGGGCGGTCAGCGTCTCGAACATCAGCGCGCTCACCCGCTCATGCGCTTCCAGCCGCAGCCCCGGCGCACAGTCAAAGGCCTCGAATCCCACTCTCGGCTCAGCCATCCGCATCCGCCTCCAGCTTCGGCAGGCCCAGCAACCGGCGCTTTTCCGGCGCCGTCAGGAAATCCGCCGCCGCCACACGCGCCCATTGCGCATCGCGTTCGCCAGCCAGGGCCGGGACCTGATCAAGGTCGGGCTTGAGCTCCAGCGTCTCGCCCACGAATTCCGACAGCCAGGCTCCCACGCGCGCCGCCACCCGTGTCGCCAGCGGCAGCACCGTCAGCCGGTAGAACGCGCGATGCGCTTCCTGGTAGTTGGCAAACGTTGCCTCGCCCGGAATGCCCAGCAGCATCGGCGGCACGCCGAAGGCCACGGCGATTTCGCGCGCCGCCGCCTCCTTGGTCTTCTGGAATTCCATGTCGGCGGGGCTGAAACCCATGGGCTTCCAATCGAGACCCCCCTCCAGCAGCATCGGACGACCGGCATTGCGCGCACCCTGATGATGGGTCTCCATCTCGCTCACCAGCCGGTCGTACTGATCGCGGCTCATGGTGCCCTGCCCATCGGCAGACTGGTAGACGATCGCCCCCGACGGCCGGGCCGCATTGTCCAGCAGCCCCTTCGACCAGCGCGACGCGGCATTGTGCACGTCCAGCGCCTGCGCGGCGGCCTGCATCGGGCTCAGCCCGTAATGGTCATCCTGCGGGTGGAAGGACTTGATATGACAGACCGGCGACACCGTACCGGTCACGTCGAACCGGTGCTTGCGCCCGCCGACGCTGTATTCATAGGCCACCGGCCAGCCATCGGCCCCCGGCACCAGCCGCATCCGGTCGGACCGCAGCACGTGCAGCTCCAGCGGCGCGCCGGTCTCGCCCGCGACCGCCTCCAGATAGCCATCCCCGGAAAGCAGCAGCTGCCCGTATAGCGCCTCGAGCAGTTCGGCCCGTCCCTGCGCCGCGTTCGGGCGGTTGATCAGTGGCAGCAGCGGATGCTGATCGTACCGCTGGCGGCTGTCCTGCAGCACCAGCGGCAGCGCCGCCGCCGCTTCGGCGATCAGCTTGACGGCGCGAAAGCCGACCGGATTGCCGGTAAAGCCCGTCCGCGTCAACGTCACCGTATCGCGCGCCGACCAGGCCACACGACCGCTCGACAGATGCGCCACGACCGGCCCCGTCGCACTTGCCTTGGCCTCCGGCACCTTTGCCATCGCCTGTTCCCGACGCAAGAATTGAAACACCATTGTCGCTCCTCGTTTTGCGGCCACGTCCCGACCGGATTTGACCAGAGCCTCTGGCCCGATCCTGTCGCTCTCGCACTGCTGCGGACCCTTGCGCGCTGCGCTCCGGCCCGTCGACCGATCCGTGTGACCGCCGATGAACACACCCTAGCCCCACCGTCTTAACGTCCGCCCACAGCGGCGCACGGTGCCCCCGACGCGCCGCAACAGTGGCCCCCTCGCCCGCAGGAATCCGCGCCCCTCCAGTGGATTTTCATTGCGTTCCCCGGCGCCATCTGGCATCGACAAAAGTGATTGGTCCCCGTGTCTGGCGTCAGGCTCGGGGGTAAAAGGGAACGCAGTGACCATCCGGAAATCTGCGGCTGCCCCCGCAACTGTGAGCGATGAGCACAGGCTGACAATGCCACTGGATTCGTCCGGGAAGGCCAGCACGTGCGAAGACCCGCAAGCCAGGAGACCTGCCGATCACACGTCCAACGTAACCGTCGGGTGCGACGGAAAGGAAAATGATATGAACGTTTCGACCACGACCACCACATCGGTCCGCAGCAGCAGTTCCCTTGTCACCGCGGTGCTGGCCGCAGTGATCGGTCTCGGGATCGTCTTCACCTCGGGTTTCGTGCAGGCCGACACGCTGCACGCGGCGGCGCATGACGTGCGCCACGCCACCGGCTTCCCCTGCCACTGAACCGATGCTGTCCCGTCTGGTGACCAGCGCCCTGTTCGCTGGTGCTGCGGCCGGGTTGCTTGCGGCCCTGCTTCAGCTCGTCTTCGTGCAGCCGGTGCTGCTGCATGCGGAACTCTACGAATCCGGCGCCCTGGTGCATTTCGGAACCAGCGCCGCCAATTCGGCCACGCCTGATCTGGGCGGCTTCGATCCGCTGCGCGACAGCCTCAGTATACTCTTCAGCATGCTGGTCTACTCCGGCTACGGCATGGTGCTGGTGGCGCTGATGTCCCAGGCGCAGGAACGCGGCGCGGTGATCAACGCGCGCACCGGTCTGATCTGGGGTATCGCAGGTTTCATCGCCCTGCATCTGGCCCCGGCCTTCTCGCTCCCGCCCGAGGTGCCCGGCGTCGCCGCGGCCGATCTCGGACCGCGCCAGCTCTGGTGGACGGCGACGGTGGTCACCGCAGGAATCGGGCTCTGGCTCATCGCCTTTGGCCGTAACTGGCTCTGGTGGGGCGCCGCTGTGGTTCTGCTTCTGGCCCCGCACCTCGTGGGCGCACCCCTGCCGCAAAGCTTTGCGGGCCCCGTTCCGACCGAAATCGGCGCACAGTTCGCCGCTCGGGCGCTTGGCGTCGGTCTTGCGGCCTGGGTGATGCTGGGCGGCTTCGCGGCCTTCTTCTGGGAACGGCTCTCGCAGCCCGAGGGCGTGACGCGGTCGGCCTGAACCGTCCGCACAACACACCGCAAACAAGGACACGGCCAATGGATCGCTCCATTCCCATGCTGCTGATCGGTCTGGTCTTCGGCGGCGGCCTCGGCTTCATGACCGCGGCCGCCAACGGCGTCACGCTCGACGGGCACGATCATGATCACGACCACCACGGCGGTGCGGACAGCGCCGCGCATGCCGCGATGCACGAGGGCCCGCCGCAAAGCCTGCCGCAGGGTGCCAACGCCCCGACGCTTGACATCGCCGTCACGCCCGATCCGGTGTCGGGCTGGAACCTGCACGTCATGACAACGCATTTCGCCTTCGCCCCAGAACAGGCCGGACTCGACCACGTCGCCGGTGAAGGCCACGCGCATGTCTATGTGAACGGCAAAAAAATCGCCCGGCTCTACGGGCCGTGGATGCATATCGGCGCGCTGCCGGGGGATGCGGCGACCGTTACCGTGACCCTCAACGCCAACGACCACCGCCCCCTTGCCGTTGGCGATGCGCCGCTGTCGCGCAGTGTCGAGGTCGGCGGCTGATCAGTCACTGTCGGACAAGGCCGGAACCCGCCCGACCAGGCACAGCCGCAGCCGTCCGCAGGGGCGCGCATCCTCGATCCAGCCCTTCGGACTTTGCAGGTAGCAGCGCAGGGTCGCGACGATATCGTCGCGATCCTTCACCGGATCGACTCCGTTGAAGAAACACGTGGCCCGCCCCCGCCCCTGGATCGCCAGGCTCACGGGCCGCGCGCAGCCGTTCATGCAGGTCTGCGCAACGACGCGCACCGGCACATCCAGACCCGCCGCGTCAATCGCAACCTGCAACGGCGCGACCGCGCTGCGGTCCGGCTGGCAACTCTCGCACAGCCTTAGAATGATGCCGTCGTCCTGGGTCAAATCCGATCCGTCAAAGCACTTGCGGTTTTCTGTCCCATACGCGTCCGGCACACAAGCCGCGATGCTTCAAAGTACCCGAACCTGCGGCCGCCGCCACTTGGCCGCAGGCGCGATCAGCAGATCCGTCAGCGCCCAGACCAGCGCATCGACGCGGTCGGGGCTGCCCGCGCCCTCGTAGCCCAGCTGGCTCATCTTGCACAGCTGATCCTCCAGCGCGCCCAGTCCAGCCAGGTGCCCGACACGCCCCTGCTCGTAAAGCGCCGCCACAGGCTCCGCCCGCGCTACCTTGCCGCGTGTCGCACGTACCTTGGTGACCGGCAGCAGCGGATCGATCTGGTGCAGCACGGTTTCGACCATGTCGCCACCCTGATTGACCTCGGCCACCAGCCGGTCCGCCCCCCAGCGCTCCATCGCGCTGACCGCAGCCTGCGCCCAGCCCAAGGGGCCCACGCCCTGCACCGTCGCATCCTCCAGCACCACCGCGTGCCAGTCCTGCGGTGCGCCCCGGGTCCGCGCCCCGACCACGACAATGCCGCAGGCATCCGACCCGACGCGCCCCGTCACCGGCGGGTCCACCGCGACGACAATCCTGTCGAACCCGTCGCGCCGGTCGCTGCGCACGGCCTCCAGCCCCGCGCGTGTCCAAAGCGCGCCCTCGACGTCGTCCATCAGCACCCCGTCCAACTCCTGCCGCCCAAGCCGCGTGCCGTCGTAGCGCGCGCGCACTTCCTCAAGAAACGACTCCGCCAGATTGGCGCGGTTCGCCTCGGTCGCGGCATGGGTGACGACCGTCGACGGGCTGTCCAGCAGCGCCTTCAGCACCGCGACATTGCGCGGCGTCGTGGTCACGCAAACCTGTGGTCGGTCGCCTAGGCGCAGGCCGAACTGCAGCATGTCCCAGGTCGCCTGCCCCTTTTTCCACTTGGCCAGTTCATCGACCCAGGCCGCGTCGAACTGCGGCCCGCGCAGCGCCTCGGGCTCGTGCGCCGAAAACGCCATCGCCTGCGCCCCGTTGGGCCAGGTCAGCGTCTTGCGGGTGGCCGACCACACCGGCCGCCGGTCGGGCGGCGAACACGCCAAGATTCCGCTGTCACCAAAGATCATCACCTCGCGCACCTGGTCCAGCGTTTCGCCAACCAGCGCCACCCGGCGGCATTGCCCGGCGTCCAGCGGCTTGGCCCCCTCGACGCAGGACCGCACCCATTCCGCCCCGGCACGGGTCTTGCCCGCCCCGCGCCCGCCCAGGATCACCCAGGATCGCCAGTCGCCCTCGGGCGGAACCTGATGCGACAGCGCCCAGAAATCAAACAGGTAAGGGAGAGCCATAAGCTCTCCCTCCGACAGGCTTTTGATGAAGTCAGCCTGTTCGGCAGCAGGCCTTGAGGCGAGCCAAGCGGCACCCGATTTCAGTTCGGGCACTGGCAAGGTCAAGTCCGTATCCGCTGGTGATCCCAGCGCGTTCGCGTGCGACGTTTTCAAGTTCTGCCTCCGTTTCCCGGACCGCCTTCAGCCAGTACCTGAGGTCCTGCAACAGCTTTCCGGTGCCCGCCGGATCGCTCAGGTCATCCTGGGCCAGCCGGTCATTCAACAGAAAAAGCTGCGCCTTCATGGTCTTCAGGGTCGCGGCAATATGTTCTCGTTCCCGCTCCAGAACCTCCAGGCGGTCTTCCGGTTTGATTAAGCTCATTGTCAGCTCGATGCCTTTTTCTCGTGGATCTCCGCCCAGTCGAGGTCCCGGAAACCGGGGGCAAAACACCCCCTTAGTCCCGATCTTCCAGCATGAACAACCTAAACGTGTGGCGCCCTGCGAGTCAATCGAACAGAATGCAAGGGCGCGAACATAAGTCTTTGACTACAATGGTTTACGCCCCGTTTCACGACCGAACGGTCACCTGCGAAGGGATACGCACAAGGCCACGAACGACAAAGCCGCCCGACCGTCCGGTCGCGCGGCTTTTGCACGGCAAGCGATTGTTTCCAAAGGTTATTCGGCGGCGCTCGATGTTTCGTCTTCGGCCTTGGGCTCGCCCTGATCGGCCTGCGCATCGGACTTCTTCGCACGCGGCTTGCGGGCACGCTTGGGCTTTTGCGCCGGGGCCGCGTCGGCGGCATTTTCCGGCGTATCGACCACAAGATCTCTGTCCTCGCTGCCATCCGACAGGTCCACAACGTCGTCCTGCGCCACAAACCGCGGCTTGCGCGGGCTGCGTTCGCGCGGCTGTTCGGCGTTTTCCGATGGCTGCTGGTTCTGGCCATTGGACGACTGATCGCCGCCGTTCTGCCCGTTTCCGTTGCCGCCCTGCTGGCCACCGCCACCCTGCTGCTGATCGTTGCGTTCGCGGTCGCGCTGCGCTTGGCGTTCGCGGTTCTCCCGCTCCTGCTGTTCGCGGCGCTGTTCGACCTCGCGTTGCGCCTCGCTCAGCATCCGCAGGTAGTGTTCGGCGTGCTGCTGGAAATTCTCGGTGGCAACGCGGTCATTGGCCAGCTGCGCATCGCGCGCAAGCTGGTTGTACTTGTCGATGATCTGCTGCGGCGTGCCGCGCACCTTGCCGTCGGGGCCGGAACTGTCGAACACACGGTTGACGACATTCGCACCCGAGTTGTTCGAGCGGTTACGGTTGTTCTTCGACCGCGAGCGTGATTTTGATGATCGCATTTTCTGAGCTTCAGCCTTGCTTCTGACTGCCTTGTGATCCTGATTGGCGCTGACTTGCACCTTGACTTGCCGGATCACGTCGATGTGTGGCTTGGCGTCGGGCGGGACCACCAAAAGGTATCCACCGGCCTGACTTTTCCTGAGTAACCACGTCCAGACGGGGCATACAAGCAAAAATCGTGTCAAATACCGCGAATCCGGGCCATTCGGGCATTCATCCGCCGGTCCGCGTGGCCTGAACCACACGATCGCGCCCGTCGAGGTCGGGGATCACCCGGATATCCACAAGCCCCGCTTGCGACAGAATCGCCGACACCGCCGCGGCCTGCGTGGGCCCGATCTCCAGCAGCAGCCGCCCCCCCGGCGCCAGATGCGCGCCGACCCCCACCGCAATGGCGCGGTAGGCGGCCAGCCCGTCGCCGCCATCGGTCAGCGCCAACCTCGGTTCGTACTGGCGCACCTCCGGGGATAGCCCGGGCAGTTCCGCCGCCGCGATGTAGGGCGGGTTCGACACGATCAGATCGAACCGGTCCTCTGGCCTCAGGCCATCGAACCAGCTCGCCTCGACCAGCGCGGCGCGCGGCTCCAACTGCATGGCGTTGCGGTTCCAGTAGGCCACGTTCAGCGCTTCTGCCGACACATCCCCTCCGACCCCCGTTGCGCCCGCCTGCTCGGCCAGCAGGGTCAGCAGGATGCATCCCGACCCGGTGCCCAGGTCCAGCACGCGAGAGAATGGCGCGGCCAGCGCCGCCTCGATCAGCGTTTCGGTTTCCGGCCTGGGGTCAAGCACTTGCGGGGTCACAAGAAAGGGCCGGCCATAGAATTCCCGCCGCCCGATCAGATGCGACACTGGCACCCGCTCAGAGCGCCGTTCGACCAAGACATTATAGATTGTCTCGAGGTCCGGATCGACCGGTTCGGGCAGAAACAGCGTCAGCCGCCCCGGTGGCACCTTGAGCACATGTGCCAGCAAACGCCGCGCATCGCGCCCGGCATCGGGCACGCCCGCCGCCGTCAGCGCCCGTGTCGCGCGTGCCAGCACCTCGGAGCCGGTCATTCCCCCATCTCGGCCAGCTGCGCCGCCTGCGCATCCGCCGTCAGCGCGTCGATCATCTCGTCCAGATCGCCCTGCATCACCTGATCCAGCTTATAAAGCGTCAGGTTGATGCGGTGATCGGTCATCCGGCCCTGGGGAAAGTTGTAGGTGCGAATGCGCTCCGACCTGTCGCCGCTGCCCACCTGCGCCTTGCGGCTGGCAGACCGTTCGCTGTCGGCGCGCTGTCGCTCCATGTCGAAAAGCCGCGTGCGCAGTACCTGCATGGCGATTTCCCGGTTCCGATGCTGGGATTTTTCGGAACTGGTGACCACAATGCCGCTGGGAATATGCGTGATCCGCACCGCCGAATCGGTGGTGTTCACATGTTGCCCCCCAGCCCCGGAACTGCGCATGGTGTCGATGCGCAGATCATTGGCGTCAATGGTGATGTCGACATCCTCGGCCTCGGGCAACACAGCCACCGTGGCTGCCGACGTATGAATACGACCGCCGCTTTCTGTTGAGGGAACCCGCTGTACCCGGTGAACACCCGATTCGTACTTGAGCCGGGCAAAAACCTGCTGCCCCTTGATATGGGCCACCACCTCCTTGATCCCACCCAGTTCGGTCGCCTGTTCCTCGATGATCTCGAACGACCATCCGCGCGCTTCGGAATAGCGCTGGTACATGCGCAGCAAATCGCCCGCAAAAAGCGCCGCCTCTTCGCCCCCGGTGCCGGGCCGGATCTCCAGCATGGCGGGCCGCGCATCGGCGGCGTCCTTGGGCAAAAGCGCGAGTTGCAGCGCGTGCTCGGCTTGCGGCAACCGCTGGCGCAGCGCGTCCAGCTCGTCCTCGGCCAAGGCCTTCATCTCGGGGTCTTTCAGCATCGCTTCTGCGTCGGCGATCCCGTCCGTCAACGCCTGCCATTCCGCGATCTGTTCGACCACCGGGCGCAATTCGGCATATTCGCGGCCCAGCGCCGCAATATCGCCATCCCCCTGGGCCATCTTGGCCTCAAGAAACTCAAAACGCTGTGTGATCTGGGCAAGGCGTGCTGCGGGAACCATGCGCAGTTCTGTCCCTTATCGCAGCCGGGGCGTCAAGGCTCGCTAGTCCGCCGCCTGAGGCAATTCGGCCAGCCAGCGCTCGACCCGCTGCTTGTTCACGCCCATATCGGACTGACCAAACCGCGACCGGGCATAGATTTCGACCTGATCGCCGTCCAACTGCAGCGTGGTGTAGTCGGGAAAGCCCATCCATAGCGAACGGGTCACAAAGGTTTCACGGTTGTCTGCCGTGTCGTCCACCAGCAGCTCCGTGCGTGGGGTGGCCAGAATGATCCGCTCCAGCGCCGTCATGGTCGCCTCGCCACCCTCGATACGACGACGCACGCCGTTGGCCAGATCCTGATCAGCCGTCACCATTGGATCGACATTCCATTTCGCAGGGTCCGACGGGGCCAAACGTATCCACGCCAACCCGCCCAAACATACCAGCACGATGATCCAGAATATCATCCGCACGACGCCTTCCCTTCAATGTCCGTTCAGTTTCGTCCCGCCCCGATACTCACTTGGGGTCGCGGTCGCGCCGGGTCCACCCCCAGAGGCAGAGAATCTCCATTGCCACATGGGCCGCGGCCACAGCGGTCGCGCCGGTATTGTCGAATGGCGGGCTGACCTCAACCACATCGCCGCCCAGGATCCGCAGACCGGCGATTTCCCGCAGGATGATCGCCGCCTGCGCACTGGTCAGCCCGCCCCAGACCGGCGTGCCCGTTCCGGGCGCATATGCGGGGTCCAGCGCGTCGATGTCGAAGGTCAGATAGGTCTGGGTCTCGCCAATGATGTCCCTGATCTTTTGCGCGACCGCGTCCGGCCCGGTGCGATGCACCTCGAAGGCGTCAATGATATGTATGCCCATGGTATCAGGATTATCGGTGCGAATGCCCACGGCCACGGATTTCTCGGGCAGGATCAGCCCGTCCTTCACGGCCTTGTAGACAAAGGTGCCGTGATCGATCCGGTCCGGGTCGTCATCCACCCAACTGTCGGAATGCGCATCGAACTGCAAAAGCGCGACGGGTCCGAACCGCTCGACATAGGCACGCAGGATCGGCAGGGTGATGAAGTGATCCCCGCCCAGCGTGATCGTCGCCGCCCCGCCCTGCAGGATAGCCCGGATATGGTCAGTGACCGCCGCCGGAAACGCGCGTGTGTTGGCGTAGTCGAACGCCATGTCGCCATAATCCACCACGGCGAATTCCCCCAGCGGATCAAAGCCCCAGCCATAGGGCGGATCATAGGGTTGCAGCGTGCTGGCCTCGCGCACCGCGCGCGGACCCAGCCGCGTGCCGGGCCGGTTCGTTACCGCCTGGTCGAAGGGGATGCCGGTCACCGCCACATCCACACCGTCCAGGTCCTTGGAATAGCGCCTGCGCAGGAACGACGTCGCCCCGCCAAAGGCGTTCTCATAGCTCAGACCACGTAAATCCTGCCGCGTAAACGCCTGATCCACCTGATTTTTTGCATCTTCCAAGGCCATATCGCATCCTTTCGCGTTGGCTGCTGTCTGGGCCGCACTCAACCACCAACCCGGATGCTTCGCAAGGCTCAGCCCGCGGGCTGACGCCGTTCGATCAGCCGCGCAAAATATGACGCACCGATCGGGGCGGCCGCGTCGTTGAAATCGAAACGAGGGTGGTGCAACCCCGGCCCGATACCCTGCCCCAAAAACACGAAGGCCCCGGGCCGCGCGTTGAGCATGTAGGAAAAATCCTCCGCCCCCATTTCCGGCGGCAGGTCGTCGACCACCTGCGGCGTCACCTCGCGCGCCACCTCGACGGCAAAGCGGGTCTGTTCGGGGTGGTTGAGCGTCGGCGGATAGCTGCGGTCATAGACCACCCGCGCCGCGACGCCATAGGCCGCCGCCTGCCCTGCTGCGATCTCGCGCACCCGGCGTTCCGCCAGGTCGCGCAGCACCGGGTCGAAACTGCGCGTCGTGCCCGCCAGCGTCACCTCTTCGGGAATGATGTTCATCGCCGATCCGCCATGCACCTGCGTCAGCGACACCACCAGCGTTGCCAGCGGATCGACATTGCGCGCGACGATGGTCTGCAGCGCCTGCCCGATGGCCAGCGCGCAGGGCATCGGATCGCGGCAGGACGCAGGATAGGCGGCATGCCCGCCCTCGCCCTTCACCACGATCTGCCAGTCGTCCACCGCCGCCATGACCGGCCCCGGAGCGGTGCGGATCGCCCCCAGCTCGGCAAAGGGGTCGATGTGCATGGCATAGACCTCGCCGATGTCGAACCGCTCCATCAGGCCTTCCTCGACCATGATCCGCGCGCCGCCGATCACCTCTTCGGCGGGCTGAAAGATCAGCGCCACGGCGCCGCTGAAATTGCGTGTCTCTGCCAGGTAGCGCGCGGCGCCCAGCAGCATCGTCACATGCCCGTCATGGCCGCAGGCGTGCATGCGCCCGGGCACCTCCGATGCCCAGTCGGCGCCTGTCGCCTCATCCATCGGAAGCGCATCCATGTCGGCGCGCAGCCCGGTGACCGGGCCCGGGCCCCGCCCCCGGATGATCCCCACCACGCCCGAGGTCGCCAGCCCTTCGTGAATTTCGTCCACGCCGAAGGCGCGCAACTGCGCCACCACGAAGGCGGCGGTCTCGTGACAGTCCAGCGCCAGTTCGGGGTGCCGGTGAAGGTGCCGACGCCATCCCTGCATGTCGGCCGCAAATTCCGCGATCCTGTTCACGACCGGCATGGCTGGACTCCCGTTGGCTCTTGTCCCATCCCTGCACATGACCCCAGTTCCGGAGCCTGTGCAATGTCCGATGACCTGATCCACGACCCCAAGGGCGGCATGCCGCGGCTGCTGGAAATCATGCGCCGCCTGCGCGATCTCGAAACCGGCTGCCCCTGGGATATCGAACAGGATTTCGCTTCCATCGCGCCCTACACGATCGAAGAGGCGTACGAGGTCGCCGACGCGATCGAGCGTCAGGCCTGGGACGAACTGCGGGGCGAGCTGGGCGATCTGCTGCTGCAATCGGTCTACCACACCCAGATGGCGACCGAGGCGGGCATGTTCACCTTCGACGATGTCGCCAACGGCATCTCCGACAAGATGGTCGCCCGGCACCCGCATGTCTTCGGCGACGAGGATCGCGACAAGAGCGCCGAACAGCAGACCCGCGACTGGGAAAGGATCAAGGCGGCGGAACGTGCGTCAAAGGCCGAGCGCGGCGTGCTCGACGGCGTGGCGCTGGGCCTGCCCGCGCTGCTGCGCGCGGTAAAGCTGCAAAAACGCGCGGCGCGGGTCGGGTTCGACTGGCCCTCCACCGACGAGGTCATCGACAAGATCGTCGAAGAAGCCCGGGAACTGCGCGAGGCCACCGACCCGGACCATGCCGCCGAGGAATTTGGCGATCTTCTCTTCGTCATGGCGAACCTGGCCCGGCACATGGATATCGACCCCGAATCCGCCCTGCGCGCCGCCAATGCCAAGTTCACCCGCCGCTTCCGCGCCATCGAATCCGCCCTCGCCGCGGAAGGCCGCAATCCCGCCGACAGCACGCTTGCCGAAATGGATGCGCTCTGGGATGCCGCCAAGGCCCGCGAACGCCAGGGCTGAGCGTCCAGAACCACGTTCCCCTTCTTCGGTTTCCAATAACCTCGGAGAGCGCGAGAGGCCGGCCTCTCGCATCGCGCGCCTGCGCGCGATCTCGCCGCGCATCGGGCAAAATATATCCTGACTTTTTCACACAGGTATTGACCCGACCAAAAGACTCGGATTTAACCACGCCCAACGGAACACCACGTCAAAGGAGATTCCATGACCTTCCGCATCACCACGGCGCTGGCCGCTCTGGCCGTCGCAACCCCGGCCTTGGCCGAGGTCAATATCTATTCGCAGCGACAGCCCGAACTGATCGCGCCGCTCACCGATGCCTTCACCGAAGCGACCGGGATCGAAACCAATACCGTCTACATCGACCAGGGCCTGACCGAACGGCTCTCAGCCGAAGGCAGCCGGTCCCCCGCCGATATCATCATGACCGTCGACATCTCGCGCCTGTCCCAGGCCGTCGACGCGGGCGTGACCCAAGCCGTCGAAAGCGAAACGCTCAGCGATAACATTCCCGCCGAATTTCGCGACCCCGGCAACCAGTGGTTCGGCGTCACCACCCGCGCCCGCATCGTCTATGCGTCGAAGGACCGTGTGGCCGAGGGCGAGGTGACCACCTATGAGGATCTGGCCGATCCGAAGTGGCAAGGCCGCATCTGCACCCGGTCCGGCACCCACCCCTACAACCTCGCGCTGACCTCCGCGATGATCCACCACCACGGTTACGAGGCCGCCAAGGCCTGGGCCGAAGGCGTGAAAGCCAACCTCGCGCGTAAACCGCAAGGCAACGACCGCGCGCAGGTCAAGGCGATCTGGGCCGGTGAATGCGACATCTCGCTCGGCAACACCTATTACATGGGCAAGATGCTCGAAGACCCGGAACAGACCGAATGGGCCAATTCCGTGCGCATCGTCTTCCCGACATTCGAAGACTCCGGCAGCCACATGAACGTGTCGGGCGTGGCGATGACCGCCGCCGCACCGCACCGCGAGGATGCGCTCAAGTTCATGGAGTTCCTGGCCTCGCCCGAAGCGCAGCAGATCTATGCCGAAGTGAACTACGAATTCCCGGTCAAACCCGGCGTGGAGCGGTCCGAACTGGTGCAAAGCTGGGGCAATTTCACGCCTGACACTGTCAATCTGATGGACCTGTCGGCGCTGCGCGCGGATGCGCTGCGGCTGATGGAAGAAGTGAATTTCGACGGCTAACCGGCTGATATTAAAAAGGCCAAAACGCCGTCCGGTCGCACCCGGGCGGCGTTTTCATTTCGCGCCCCTCCAGGGACGACCTCGGCCTGATGGTCCGGGTCGGCTTGAGTTCGGCCCCAATGGCCTGCAACTGACGTTCCACTCGGGACAGTTCAGACAAACCCCTGTACAAGGCGGCCATGGAACACCTTTCCCCCATGGCCCTTGGCTTTCTGGGCAGCCTTGTCGCCGGGCTTATGACGGCCGTCGGCGCGGCTCCGGTCCTTTTGGGCCGGCAGCCAAGCCGTGCCATGCGTGATATGTCGCTGGGCTTTGCCGCAGGTGTGATGCTGGCCGCGTCCTTCTTTTCGCTGATCATCCCGGCGCTGGACGCCTCCACGCAGACCTATGGTGACGGCCCGCTTCCGGCCGCCATCGTCTGCGTGGCAATCCTGATCGGGATGGGAAGCGTGGCGCTCCTGAACGAGACACTGCCGCATGAACACTTCAAGACCGGCCCGGACGGGCCTGCCTCGGCGTCGTTGCGGCGCATCTGGCTGTTCATCATCGCCATCACCATCCACAACTTTCCCGAAGGCCTGGCGGTGGGTGTCGGGTTTGGCGGCCAGGGACTGCAGGGCGGCATGCCGCTGGCCATCGGCATCGGACTTCAGAACCTGCCCGAGGGGCTGGCGGTCGCGGTGGCGCTTCTGGGCGAAGGATATTCGCGCTGGCAGTCCTTTGCGATTGCCGCGATGACCGGCCTGGTAGAGCCACTGGGCGGCGTTTTGGGTGCCGCCATCATCTCGGTGTCAGAGCCGTTCCTGCCCTGGGGTCTCGCCTTCGCGGCAGGCGCGATGCTGTATGTGATCAGCCACGAAATCATCCCGGAAACCCACCGCGCCGGACATCAGAAGCGCGCCACGCTGGGCTTGTCTCTGGGCCTTGTCCTGATGCTCTTCCTGGACGTCTGGCTCGGTTGACCCCTGGGGGAAACTCCCCGTCTTCGAGGCACAGAGAAAGCGCGCCTTCGCAAACCGTGTTGGTCTGCAATGCGGGACGAAGCTGATGGTCGTTCTTCGCACCCGGCACGGCGGGTCGACTGTCCGCCAAGGGCTCTGACCGGACATCCGGCGGTGCCTGCGATCACGGTTGGCGGGCACCCGGCAAAGAAAAACGGCGCTTCCGATCAGGAAGCGCCGTTTCAAACCCGCGATCCGGTCGGGATCAGGCGTTCTGGATGAATTTGACGGCGTCGCCGACGGTCTGGATGTTCTCTGCCGCGTCGTCCGGGATCTCGATGCCGAACTCTTCTTCGAAGGCCATCACCAGTTCAACGGTGTCGAGGCTGTCGGCGCCCAGATCGTCGATGAAAGAGGCGCTTTCGGTCACCTTTTCCTCTTCAACGCTCAGGTGCTCAACCACAATCTTCTTAACGCGGTCTGCGACGTCGCTCATTCTGTCATCCTCATAATCATGTCGGACCTTGCGGCCCGGGTTTGCCCTCGCCCCGACGGGGTGGCGTCTTGAATGCCCTTCCGGGCGGCTCTGTTGCCCGCGATGCGGGACCGGCCCGGGGGTCAATGCCACCCCCTGCCCGAAACTGACGCGCCTATAGCACATGGGATCAGGTTGGCAAACGCTTTCCCGACC
Organism: Thalassococcus sp. BH17M4-6; assembly: GCF_049323015.1. Lineage (NCBI taxonomy): Bacteria > Pseudomonadati > Pseudomonadota > Alphaproteobacteria > Rhodobacterales > Roseobacteraceae > Thalassococcus > Thalassococcus sp. BH17M4-6. The sequence goes on along the minus strand of NZ_JBMPGU010000013.1, from coordinate 95,408 downwards.
GCGCCAAAGCTGCGCTCCTATAGCATGGCCATACCGCCGTTGACATGCAAGGTCGTGCCCGTGACATATCCGGCCTCCGGGCTGGCAAGATACAGCACCGCCGCGGCGATCTCGTCCGGATCCCCCATGCGGCCCGCGGGAATCTGTCCCATGATCGCGGCCTTCTGGTCGTCGTTCAGCTTGTCGGTCATCGCCGTGGTGATAAAGCCCGGGGCCACCGCGTTGACGGTGATTCCCCGGCTCGCCACCTCGTAGGCCAGCGATTTCGACATGCCGATAACCCCGGCCTTGGACGCTGCATAGTTGCCCTGGCCCGGGTTGCCCGTGGCCCCCACGACCGAGCTGATGTTGACGATCCGGCCCCAGCGCGCCTTCATCATGCCGCGCAGCACGCCCCTGCAAAGCTTGAAGGTCGCGGTCAGGTTTACGTCGATCACCGACTGCCATTCCTCGTCCGACATCCGCATGAACAGATTGTCGCGGGTGATGCCCGCGTTGTTGACCAGAATGTCGACCGATCCCATCGCCTCGGCCGCCTGTTTCGGCAGCGCGTCGACGGCGGCAAAATCGCTCAGGTTGCAGGGCAGCACATGCGCCCGCTCGCCCAGCTCTGAGGCCAGCGCCTCCAGAGGTTCGGTGCGCGTGCCGCTCAGGCCGACGGTCGCGCCCCCGGCGTGCAATTTGCGGGCGATGTCCCCACCGATCCCCCCCGACGCGCCGGTGATCAGCGCCGCCTTGCCTGTCAGATCAAACATGGTCTCTCCTTCGATATTGCGCGCCGGGCGCAGAACGGTGTCAGAAATCGGCGATCAGGCCGAGGTGTCGCTCAAGCCAGGCTCTCTGCCGCCGCGCGCACGTCGTCGGGGGCCGAGATGGCGCGCGTCTCCGCCTCTTTCGCGATGCGCCGCACCATGCCCGACAGCGCCTTGCCTGCGCCGATCTCCCAAAAGGCGCTCACGCCCTGCGCCGCCATCCAGGCCACGGATTCGCGCCAGCGCACCGCGCCGGTCACCTGTTCGACAAGCAGTCGGCGGATCGCTTCGGGGTCGGCGGTCGCCTCGGCCAGAACGTTGGCCACCAGCGGCACCTTGGGCGCCGCGATCGTCACATCCTCGAGCGCCTGCGCCATCGCCTCGGCTGCGGGGGCCATCAGCGCACAGTGAAAGGGGGCGCTGACCGGCAGCAGGATCGCGCGTTTCGCGCCCCTGGCCTTGGCCAGCTCCGCCGCGCGCTCGACCGCGGCCTTGTGGCCCGAAACAACCACCTGCGCGGGGTCATTGTCGTTGGCCGCCGCACAGACCTGGCCCTGTGCCGCCTCTTCGGCCACAGCCGTGACCGTCTCGAAATCGAGGCCAAGAACCGCTGCCATCGCCCCCTCGCCCACCGGCACGGCCTCTTGCATGGCGCGCCCGCGCAGCCGCAAGAGCCGCGCGGCGTCGCTCAGGCCCAGCGCCCCGGCGGCCGTGAGCGCAGAATATTCACCCAGCGAATGCCCTGCGACGTAAGCCGCCGCCGTGACCTCCACACCCTCGGCCTCGAGCGCCCGCATCACCGCGACCGAAGTCGCCATCAGCGCCGGCTGCGCGTTCTGTGTAAGCTGCAGCACCTCGGGCTCGCCATCCCAAATGAGATCGCTCAGCTTTTCGCCAAGCGCTTCGTCCACCTCCTCAAAGACGGCGCGGGCGGCGGGATAGGCCGTGGCCAGATCGCGGCCCATGCCGATGGTCTGGGCGCCCTGCCCGGGAAAGATGAATGCGCGGCTCATGGGGTCGTCCCTCTTGCTTGGTTGGCCCGATTGTGCCGTCCTTGCTAGCGGTGCTTGCGCCGGGGTGCAACGATCTTGGGCGGTTTGCAAATCCTTGCAGCGCTGCACGTCCCCTGTGCAGGTGCGGCGATTGCCCTCTGCGCCCGGCACTTTACATATCGCGCGACCCAAGGACGGAGACCGCGCAATGCGCCTGACGAACACCCCGACCCGCTATGGCAGCGTCACCAAGACCTTTCACTGGCTCACGGTGCTGGGCATCGCGGCCGCCATTCCGCTGGGGATCCTTGCGAATGACGCGCCCTACGACACCAGCGCCGAGCTTGCCAACAAGGCGTGGCTTTTCTCGTTGCACAAGACGGTGGGCGTCACGATCTTCTTCGTTGCGCTGTTGCGCATCCTCTGGGCGCTGACCCAGCCCAAGCCCGCGCCGCTGCATCCCGACCGCCGCGCAGAATCCTGGCTGGCGGAAACCGTGCATTGGCTGCTCTACGGCTCGCTGGTGCTGGTGCCGCTGACCGGCTGGATGCATCACGCGGCCACGACCGGCTTTGCGCCGATCTGGTGGCCCTTCGGTCAATCCCTGCCCTTCGTGCCGAAATCCACCGCCTGGGCGGATACCACGGCGGCCCTGCACATCATCTTTGAACGGGTGCTGATCGTGTCGATCGTCCTGCACGTGGCGGGCGCGCTGAAACACCATTTCGTCGATCGCGACGCCACGCTGCGGCGCATGTGGTTCGGCGGGACCGAGGCCGGGGCTGCCGGGCGCGGCCACGCGAAACTGCTGCCCCTGGCCGCTGCGCTGGTGATCTGGGGCGCCGCCGTCGGCATCGGCAACGCGCTCGGCGTTTTCCAGCACGAGGCTAGTGCCGCCCAGGTCGCCGCGCTGCAAGAGGTCGACAGCGATTGGCAGGTGCAGGACGGCACGCTGGCGATCACCGTGCAACAGATGGGGTCGGGCGTCACCGGCAGCTTCGCCGACTGGACCGCCGACATCACATTTGACCAACAGGATGCTCCCGGAAAGACCGGGGAGGTGTCGGTCACCGTCGCCATCGGCTCGCTCACCCTGGGGTCGGTCACGAAGCAGGCCATGGGCGCGGATTTCTTCAATGCCGATCAATTCCCCACCGCCCGGTTCGACGCCGATATCAACAAGGTGGCCGACGGGTACGAGGCCGACGGCACGCTGACGGTCAAGGACCAGACGGTGCCCGTGGTGCTGCCGTTCCAGCTGACGTTGGAGGGCGATAGCGCCGAAATGCAGGGCCGGCTGACGCTCGACCGGCGCGATTTTGCGATTGGCGAGAACATGAACGACGAAAGCCAGCTCGGCTACGAGGTGGCCGTTGAGGTAGAACTGACCGCCACAAAAGGCGACGCGGCGGACGAATAGCCCCGAGATCCGCCGCTTGATTGCCCCGCCGCAAGCGGTTACGCGGCGGGGCCATGCTGGTGCTTGAAAACATCCTCAGCGATCGCGGGTCGAAATACGCCGTCTCGGGCGGGCCTTGCGCGTCCGAGGACGATGCCAAGGCGTTCGTGAAAGAGCTCATGCGGCGCAAGAAATTTGCCAAGGCCACGCATCACAGCTGGGCGCTGCTGACCAGCGACGGCCCGGTCAAGAACGACGACGGCGAAAGCGGTGCCGGCATGGTGATCCTGCGGATGCTGGAACGGGAGGGCCTGACAGGCCACCTCATCGTCGTCACCCGCTGGTACGGCGGCAAACACCTGGGCGGCGACCGTTTCCGCCATGTGCAGGAGGCGGTGCGGATTTACCTGGCCGAGGCTCAGGGCATCACCTCGCGGACATAAAGAAGCACGGGGGATGGCAGATCCCTTGGCGGACGGTCAATCAGCCGTGCCAGCGCCGGACCGGGGGACGGCGCGTCCGACTTACGAGCGACCGTGCTTTATGGTCGCCAAGCACGTCCTCCCTCCAGGTTAAACACCCGGTTCTGCAAAAGCGCCGGCCCATGGGGCCGGTCCGGCGCTGGCCCGGCGGCCGCCGAGGCGGCCTTGATTCCGCGCCAGGCGCAACGAACAAACGTGCGCTTCCTTCCGCACAGCCCACATCAGACACACCAATGCCCCCGCAGTTGCCTGCGAGGGCACCGTTCGCTAACTGCCATTTCCCTCTCGTCGCGCGCCACCCTGAAAGAGCCTCGCGCAGATGTAGCGGGGAAGCTGGCTGTCCCAAAGACCGCGCTTATTCGGCTTTCATCGCCTCAAGCGACATCTCGACCTGCACTTCGTCACTGACGAACGGGGCGAAGGCGCCGACGTTGTAGTCGCTGCGCACCAGCGTGGTGGTCGCGCTGAAGCCCGCCCAGGGCTTCTTCTCCATCGGGTGCTCACCCACCTGGTTCAGCTTTGCATCAAGCACAACCTCCTTGGTCACGCCGTTCAAGGTCAGATCGCCGGTGATCTTGGCGGTGTCATCGCCCGTCACCTCGATGCCGGTGGATTCGAAGGTGATCATGTCGCCCTCTTTGCCATCGAAAAAATCCGGCGACATGAAGTGCTCAAAGCGCGCTTCCCAACCGGTGATCATCGACATCAGCGGCATCGACACGCTGACCGACGAATTGGCCGGGTCTTCCTGGTCGAACATGATCTCGCCGTCAAAACCCGAGAACATGCCGTAGCCGGTCGAATAGCCCAGGTGGTCATAGCTGAACACGATCTGGCTGTGGCTGCTGTCGAGCGTATAGGCCTCGGGCTCGGCAAAGGCGGCGGCGGGTGCGGCGACAAGGGCGGTGGCAAGAAGAAGACGTTTCATCAGCGGTACTCCATTGTTGGACAAGCGACATGCTTGCTGATGAACTGGGGCACAGCCCCTCGCCTTTCAATTTTGTTTCTGCAAACAGGGTCTGTGGGTTTGTGAACACTCGGCCAAAGCCTGGTGTCCGGAAGCCCCTAGTCGCGCAGACCCCGGGCGCTGACGATGCAGCACAGCCCGCCGATCAGCATGAAGACCGACAGCCCCAGCTTGATCAGCGACAGTTCCGGCACATTCTCGCTGCCCGGCACGGCCCAGAGGCCGAAGGCCGAAAACATCAGCGACCAGCCCGCCACCCCAAAACCCATCCGGATCAGCGGGGCCATGCCTCTTTCCTCGCATTGGCCGGGTTCTGGCACGGGGGACATCTGGGCGGTCATGGCGGATACTCCGGGTCACAATAGATTACGCTTGGTTAACCCCAAGGTCGCCTGACAAAACGTCAGGATTGCGGCACCATTTGGGAAAGTCACGGGCGCATGCGCAGCGCTTGCACGCTGGCCAAATCCGTGTATACGCAGCACTTCCTTTCGCAAGACAAATGAACCGCGCAGTCTCTCGTGGGCAGGCGCGAAAGGATAAACGCCTCGCCCTATGAAATGCGCCAGAAAATGAACGGAGCCCACATGCCGCTGTACGAGCATGTCTTTATCTCGCGCCAGGATCTTTCCAGCGCCCAGGCCGAAGGCCTTGTCGAACACTTCTCCACGGTTCTTTCTGACAACGGCGGCAAGCTGGTCGAATCCGAATACTGGGGCGTGAAGACCATGGCCTACAAGATCAACAAGAACCGCAAGGGCCACTACGCCTATCTGCGCACCGACGCCCCCGCCACCGCCGTGCAAGAGATGGAGCGCCTGATGCGCCTGCACGACGACGTGATGCGCGTGCTGACCATCAAGGTCGATGAGCACGAGGAAGGCCCGTCGGTGCAAATGCAGAAGCGCGAAGAGCGCGGTGACCGTGGCGACCGCCGCGAACGTCGCAACTGAACCTGAAGAAGAGGAGATAACCCATGGCTGCAAAACCGTTTTTCCGCCGCCGCAAGGTCTGCCCCTTCTCGGGCGACAATGCACCTGCGATCGACTACAAGGACACGAAGCTGCTGCAACGCTACATTTCCGAGCGTGGCAAGATCGTGCCGTCCCGCATCACCGCCGTTTCGGCCAAGAAGCAGCGTGAACTGGCCCGCGCGATCAAGCGCGCCCGCTTCCTCGCCCTGCTGCCCTATGCCGTGAAATAAGGAGATACTGACATGCAAGTGATCCTTCTGGAACGCGTGGCCAAGCTGGGCCAGATGGGCGACGTCGTCGACGTCAAGCCCGGCTTCGCGCGCAACTATCTGCTGCTCCAGGGCAAGGCGCTGACCGCGTCCGAAGCCAACATCGCGCATTTCGAAGCGCAGAAATCGCAGCTCGAAGCCCGCAACCTGGAAACCCGCAAAGAGGCAGAGGCCCTGGCCGACCGCCTGGGTGGCCAGCAGTTCGTGGTGATTCGCTCCGCCTCCGACGGCGGCAACCTCTACGGCTCGGTCACCACCCGTGACGCCGCGGAAACCGCCACGGAAGCGGGCTATTCCATCGACCGCAAGCAGGTTCTGATCCGCACCCCGATCAAGGAACTGGGCCTGCACGAGGTCGAGGTGCACCTGCACCCCGAGGTCATGGTCACCATCGAACTCAACGTCGCCCGCTCGCCCGAAGAGGCCGAGCTTCAGGCGTCGGGCAAGTCGATTCAGGATCTGGCCGCCGAAGAAGAAGCGGCAGCCGATTTCGAGATCGCGGAACTGTTCGAAGATATCGGTGCGGCAGCTTCGGATGACGAAGAACTGGCCGAAACCGCGGGTGTATCGGACGACGCGGACGGCGCGGACGAGGCCGAAGAAGACAAGAGCTGAGGCACTCTGCCTCACTTTGCGCCCGAGGGCGCAGCACGCCGCGCGGGCCCACCCCGCGCGGCGTTTCTTTGTGCAGTGCACTGCGGCATGATCCAGGCCCGCGGGTTGTGATTGGACAGGCGGCACAGCGCCGCCTACCCTTGCGTCATGCTCCCGCGTTTGCTCCTCCTGCTGATCCTCGCCCTGCCAGCCCAGGCCCAAACCCCGCGCGAGGCGGGTCTGGAACTGGTGCTGCTGGCGGATGCCTCCGGCTCCATCGACTCCGCCGAACTGGCGTTCCAGCGGCAGGGCTATGCGGACGCGCTGAACGATCCGCAGGTTCTGGGCGCAATCCAATCGTCGCTTTATGGCAATATTGCCGTCACCTACGTCGAATGGGCCAGCAACACCGCGCAAGTGGTGGACTGGATGATGATCGACGGCCCCGAAAGCGCGCAGGCTTTTGCCGATGCGCTGGTCGGTCCGCCGCGCCAGGCTTATGGGTCCAATGCCATCGGCAACGCGCTGCTGGACGGGCTTCGGCTGATCGAGCGTAACGACATCACCGCCCCCCGCGCCGTCATCGACTTTTCCGGCGACAGCATTCGCAATTCCTCGGGTCCCGGCATCGCCGACGCGCGGGCGCAGGTGCTGGCCGCTGGTGTCACGATCAATGCCCTGCCGATCCTGCGGCCCGAAGATGGCCGCCGCGCGGGCCTCAACCTGGAAGCAGAATACCAGGAAAGAATCATCGGCGGCCCCGGCGCCTTCATGGTCACTGCGGAAAGCCGCGAAAGCTTTGCCGCCACCGTGCGCCGCAAGCTGGTGCTGGAAATCGCGGGCATGACGCCCGACACCTTTGACCTGGCCGCCTGCTGCGGCCCTACCCCTCGCGCGGCAAGCGCGCCATCGCGCCCAGCAGCAGATCCAGCCCGAAGGTAAACTCTTGGCGTCCTGCGTGCCGTTCCTCTGCCACCTCTACGGTCAGCGCGCGCAGATTCGGCAAGACATCCGCCGGTATCATCGGCAGATAGGCCCGCGCCGCAGGGGCGTATTCGTCTTCGTTAAACGGAAAATTCTGCTCCAGCAGAGTGAAGCCATAGATATGGCTGTCGAGCGCGTTCCAGATCCGGTCCGCCTGCGCCCAGGAAAACCCCGCGCCGCGTAGGCAGCCAAGCGTTGCATCCGCATAGGTCAGCATCACCGGCCCCGCCGTCACCCGCGACACCAGCAGCGCTGATGCCCAAGGGTGGGCCGTCAGGACTTCGTGCGCCGACAGCGCGCGCTGGCGCATCTCGGCCTGCCAATCGCCGGAACCGGCACGGTGAAACCCGGTGGCCACCTCTTCGATCATGCCATCGAGCAGCGCATCCTTGTTTTTGACGTGGTTGTAAAGCGACATCGCCTCGACGCCGAGCGTTTGGGCCAGCCGCCGCATCGATAGGCCTTCCAGCCCCGACTCATCCGCCAGCCTGACCGCCGCCGCAAAGATCTTATCGGCGCTCAGGCCGGACCGCCCACCGGGTTTTTTTATCGACTTTTCAACCACCTGAACATCCCGCACTGAAAATCTGTTGACTCACTTACACCGTAAGCGTAAACGCCGCAACATCAACTTACAGCGTAAGTCATTTCGGATAAGGAGCACAAAATGAAACGCATCTGCATCATCGGTATTTCGGGCAAGCTGGGGCAGTACATGGCGCGCCACGCGCTGGACCAAGGGCTTGAGGTGCGCGGCGTCTGCCGCCCCGAAAGCCTGCACAAGCTGGCCGACCTCGCCCACCGCATCACCGTCTTTCCCGGCCGTACCGACGACCGCGAGGTCGTCGCACAGGCGGTCGAGGGCTGCGATGGCGTGCTGACCGTGCTCGCCCCCATGGGCGTGCAGGACTATTCATCCGGCACCGCCCGGGCGGTGCTGGACCTGGCACCGCCCGAGGCGCGACTGGCGTTTTCCTGCGGGCTACACATCCGCCATTCCGAGAAGGATCGCATCAGCTGGAAACTCCGCGCCTTCGTCGCGGTCTTCGGCTTCGTGGCCAAACTCGCGCGCTTTGCCGACATCTCGGATCAGGTGCGCGCGACCGACGCGATCTTTGCATCCGACCGCGACTGGACCGTCGTGCGCGCCCCGGACCTCGAGGAAGGGCCAAGCGAGGGTCTGCCGCTTTGGGCACCGCATGCGGGCGATCCGCTACTGAAGGCAGGCGTGGTGCGGCGCACCGACTTCGGCCTTTTCATGCTGCACGCCCTGTCGGACCCCGACCTCATCCGCGTCGCCCCGGTGATCGTGAGCCGCGTGCGCGCCGCCCAGATCGGGGGCGATCATTCGCTGCTGGCGGCGTGATCCAGCGTGGGGGGCCGAAACGCCCCCTGCTTTGCCCGGGAATTAGGCAAAACGCGCGCAACTGTTGACCAATCGGGCAGCATCGCCCACCATCGGTTGTGCAAAAGCCTTCAGACCGGACATTTGCCCAACGACCGATAGGCTGTCCGTAACGCATACAATGCAAGGGGACAGCCAATGGGTTTCTTCGACACGATCTTCAACCTGATCAACGATCTGACCTGGGGCTGGGCGCTGGTGCCGTTCCTCGTCGTTCTGGGGGTGTTCTTCACCGCCGCCAGCGGTTTTGTGCAGTTCCGCTTTTTCAAGCGCATGTTCATGGTGCTGAAGGGTGACGATGAATCCAGCGATCCCACCAAGATCAGCGCGCGCGAGGCGCTGTTCGTGTCGGTGGGCGGGCGCGTCGGCGGCGGCAACATCGCCGGGGTCGCGGTGGCCATCACCGCAGGCGGTCCGGGGGCAGTCTTCTGGATGTGGGCCATCGCCCTTGTCGGCATGTGCACATCGCTGGTCGAGGCGACGCTGGCCCAGGCCTACAAGCGCACGACGCCCGAAGGCGACTATCGCGGCGGACCGGCGCGCGCCATCATGCACGGGCTGGGGGCGAACTACCGCTGGCTGGCGGTCATCTACTCGGTCTGCCTGATCGCGTCCTTCGCTATCGGCTTCAACGCCTTCCAGGGCAATACCGTGGCCGGGGCCGCGCTGGACAGCATGTCGATCCCGCGGATCTACACCGGCGTGGCCCTGGCGCTGGCCACCGGTTTCATCGTCTACGGCGGCATCCACCGCATCGCGAAGGCCGCCGATATCATCATCCCGGTGATGGCCATCGGCTATATCGCCATGGCGCTGCTGATCATCCTGATCAACATCACCAGCCTGCCCGGCGTGCTCATTGACATCGTCGCCAACGCCTTCGGCTTCCGCGAGGCGGTGGCGGGCGGCATCGGCGCGGCCATCGCGCAGGGCCTGCGCCGCGGGCTCTTCTCGAACGAGGCGGGGCTCGGCTCCGCCCCCAACGTCGCCGCCACGGCTTACGTCAAACACCCCGTCAGCCAGGGCATCACACAGAGCTTTTCGGTCTTCATCGACACCATGATCATCTGCTCCTGCACCGCCTTCGTGATCCTTCTAGGCGATGTCTACGTGCCCGGTGCAGAAGGCATTGATGGTGTCGCGCTGACCCAGCAGAGCATGGTCGATCACGTCGGCTCCTGGGCGCAGTACTACCTGACCGCGGCGATCCTGCTCTTTTCCTTCTCGTCGATCATGTACAACTACTATCTGGGCGAAAACGCGCTCAGCTTTCTGACCGAAAAGCCAAGCGCCGTGCACATCCTGCGCATCGCCATCGTCGGCATCGTCTTTCTTGGGGCAGTCGCACCGGGGGCAACGGCGGTCTTCAACTTCTCCGATCCGATGATGGGCATTCTCGCAGTGGTGAACCTGCTGGCGCTGATGATGCTGTTCCCGATCGCGCTGCGGCTCATCAACGATTTCCGCGACCAATTGGGCGCGGGCATCAAGATGCCGATCTTCGATCCCAAGAAGTTCCCGGATCTCGACACCGATGCCAGCGCCTGGCCGGATGCGAAATAGCCCCGCGCCGCTGGCGGAAAAACCCGGCTAGGAACCCGGGCCGGATTGCGCCAGACTGGGGCCGGACAGTCGGGGCCCATCGCGCCCCCGACCCGGCATCAGCAAGGAGAGATCTGTCATGGCTATTCGCACAACCGACGGGCGCGGCATGCGCTATGAATCCGTGCTCGACACGGTCGGCAATACGCCGGTCATCCGCATCAACCGCATCGCGCCGAAGAATGTCACGGTCTACGTGAAGTTCGAGGCGTTCAATCCCGCAGGCTCGGTCAAGGACCGGCTGGCGCTCAACATCATCGAAGCCGCCGAACGCGATGGCCGCCTCAAGCCCGGCCAGACCGTGGTCGAGGCGACCTCGGGCAACACCGGCATCGGCCTGGCCATGGTCTGCGCCGCCAAGGGCTATCCGCTGGTGGTGACCATGGCGGAAAGCTTTTCGGTGGAACGCCGCCGCCTTATGCGGTTCCTGGGCGCCAAGGTGGTCCTGACACCGAAGGCGCAAAAGGGCTTCGGCATGTATTCCAAGGCCAAGGAACTGGCCGAGGAAAACGGCTGGTTTCTGGCCTCGCAGTTTGAAACCGCCGACAATGCCGCGATCCATGAAAACACCACGGCGCGCGAAATCATCGCCGATTTCAAGGATGACAAGCTCGATTACTGGATCACCGGCTACGGCACCGGCGGCACCGTTTCAGGGGTCAGCCGGGTCCTGCGCAAGGAAAGGCCCGACACCAAGATCATCCTGACCGAACCCGAGAATGCCGCCATCGTGTCTTCGGGCTACGTCAACACCCGCAACGACGCGCACCAGCCCACCGAAAGCCATCCGCATTTCCAGCCGCATCCGATCCAGGGCTGGACCCCGGATTTCATTCCTTTCGTTCTGCAAGAGGCGATCGACGGCGAATATTACGACCAGATGATCCCGGTCGCCGGGGCCGACGGCATCGCATGGTCGCGGCGGCTGGCCGCCGAGGAAGGCATCTTTACCGGCATTTCGGGCGGCTCGACCTTCGCCGTGGCGATGCAGCTGGCCGAAACCGCGCCCGAAGGCTCGGTGATGCTGGTCATGCTGCCCGACACCGGGGAACGCTACCTCTCGACCCCGCTCTTCGAAGGCATACCCGAGGATATGACCGATGAGGAACGCGAAATCTCCAACTCCACCCCCACCGCGCAGCTGGGCTGACTCACGCGGGGCGCCGCCCACCTCGGCGCCCTGCCCTTCTTCGGTTTCAAAAAACCTCAGAGAGCGCGAGAGACAGCGTCTCTCGCAGGCCCCGCAGGGGCCTTTTCTATGACCTACCGAAACCAAAACGGGCCACCCCTTGGGGTGGCCCGCTCGCAGTCCGGAAACCGTCGCAACGGGCGCGGTCTTTATTCCTCGTCTTCCAGCGCCTCGACGGCGGTCTGGAGCTCTTCCTTGCTGACTTCCTTGTCGGTGACCTGGGCATTCTCGACGATATGGTCGATCACCTTGTCCTCGAAGATCGGCGCGCGCATCTGCTGCTGCATCTGCTGGTTCTGGCGCACGAAGTCGAAGAATTCACGCTCCTGCCCCGGGTACTGGCGAGCCTGGTTCATGATCGCCTGGGTCATCTCGGCATCGGTGACCTCGACATTGGCCTGCTGGCCCAGCTCGGCCAGAAGCAGACCCAGACGCACCCGGCGCTCGGCCAGTTTGGTGTGCTCTTCGGTGGTCTCAATCTCGGGGTGGTCGTGGCCCTGAACCTCGGGGTTTTCCTCATGCCACAGCTGATGCGCGATCTGCTTGGCCTCGGCCTCGACCAGGCTCGGCGGCAGCTCGAAGGTCACCATGCCGTCCAGCGTGTCCAGCAGCCCGCGCTTCATCACCTGGCGCGCAGCACCCTGGTACTCGGCCTCCAGACGCTCGGCGATCTGGGTCTTGAGCGCGGCCAGATCCTCGGCACCGAACTTCTTGGCCAGCTCGTCGTTGATCTCTGCCGCGACGGGGGCCTTCACGGCCTTGATCGTGCAGTCGAACGTCGCGGCCTTTCCGGCCAGGTTCGGCGCGCCGTATTCCTCGGGAAAGGACACCTCGACCTGCTTTTCGTCACCGGCCTTTACGCCGACAAGCTGTTCTTCGAAGCCCGGGATGAACGACCCCGACCCCAGCACCAGCGGATAATCCTCGGCCGAACCGCCGTCAAAGGCCTCGCCGTCGACCTTGCCGACGAAATCGAAGACCACTTGGTCGCCGTCCTCGGCCGCCGCACCGTCTTCACGGTCGCTGAAATCCTGCGCGGTTTCCGCCAGGTTGGACAGCGCCTCGTCCACCGACGCGTCGTCAGCCTTCACGATCAGACGTTCGACGCTGATGGTGCTCAGGTCCAGTTCGGGGACCTTCGGCAGCGCCTCGTAGGACATCTCGACCTTGACGTCGTCGCCCTCTTTCCAGTCGTCGTTGGTCATCTTGACTTCGGGCTGCATGGCCGGGCGGTCGCCGGAGGCCTCGAAATGCTCGTTCATCGCGCCGTCGATGCTTTCCTGCATCGCCTCGCCCAGCAGGCGCTGGCCGAACTGCTTGCGCAGCAGCGGCAGCGGGACCTTGCCCTTGCGAAAGCCCTTCATCTCGATCTCGGGCTGCGCCTCGGTCAGCTTTTCGACCACCTTGGCGTCCAGCTCAGCCGCCGTCACGGTGATCGCATAGCCGCGCTTGAGGCCGTCATTCAGGGTCTCGGTGACCTGCATCGGTGTTTCCTTCTCATCATCCTCTGGTGCGGGTGGAGGGACTTGAACCCCCACGCCTCGCGGCGCCAGAACCTAAATCTGGTGCGTCTACCAATTTCGCCACACCCGCCAAAACTATGTGGGGCCGCGCATTGCGAGACCCCGTTCGGGCGGTCTTTAGCAAAGGTCACACCCGGATGCGAGCGGAAAAAGCGCGCGAAAAAAGCCGCGACATTTACCAAATCTTGGCATAATCTGTCGGAAAAACGAGGCAGTAGAAACAGGATGTCGCCCATGAAGCCGAAAACGGCCGGGCGCGCGAGCGGCGAAATCGCCGCTGAAACACGCGTGCAGGATTCTCCAATAACGAATGCCCTGGTCGCAGGCACCTCAGTGCTGACGCTCGACGGCGCGCTTCCGGCGGAATATCTTTCGCCGGGGGACCGGGTGATCACTCGCGACAGCGGCATGGCTGTGCTGCGCCGGGCTCGGGTGCTGCGGCGCACGGTGCGCGGCGTGGGCATCCAGGCGGGCAGCTTGGGCAACATGCGCCCCGACCGCGACGCCATCTTGCCCGCAAGCCAGCAGGTGCTGATCCGCGACTGGCGGGCGCAGGCCCTGTTCGGACGCGCGCAGGCGCTGGTGCCCGCGCAGCGGCTGATCGACGGCGAATTCATCTGCGATCTGGGCGTTGTGGACCTGACGCTGGTGGAGCTTGTGTTCGACGCGCCGCACATCCTTTATGCCGACGGGCTCGAACTCGCGGCCTGCCTGCCTCAGCCTGCAGGCGCCTGACCCTGCGGCGCCGCCATCGCGCGGCGCAGGACCATGGGCAATTCTTCGGGCAGGTCCTCGGCGATCAGGCCGGGCCCGAAGCTCAGCGCGCAGTCGACATGCAGCCACGCCGCCATCTGGGCGGCCTGCATCGGCGCGATCCCACGCGCCAAAAGCCCGGTGATGAACCCGGCGAGCACATCGCCCGATCCGGCAGTCGCCAGCCAAGGTGCCGCGCGCCCATACGCGGCGGCATGCACGGCGCACCGGCCCTTGGGATCGGCGATCACCGTATCCGGCCCCTTGAAGAGCACCACACACCCTGCGCGGGCGGCCGCCTCGCGCGTGGCGTCAACCTTGGAATATGCCGGCCCCTTGGTGGCGGGGGCGTTCAACCTGGCAGCGATATCGGGAAAAAGCCGCGCGAATTCGCCGGCATGGGGCGTCAGCACGCAGGTGTTGTGCAGCCAGCGGAACAAAGCGTCGGGCACATCGCCAAAGGCCGACAGCGCATCGGCGTCCAACACCGTGGGGCGGCGCTTTACCCCGTCGCCCCCCAGCACCACCGGCACCAGTTCCCGCGCCCTTTCAAGGCCCAGACCGGGCCCAAGACAGACGGCGTTCAACCGCTGATCCTGCAAGACCGTCGCCAACGCCTCTGCGTCCGCCACCCGTCTCAGCATCAGCGCCGTGATCTGGCAGGCCACTTCCATCTGCGCGGCAGGCGGCACCCCCAGCGTCACCAGTCCTGCCCCGATCCGCAGCGCCCCCTTCGCCGCCAGCCGAGCGGCACCGGTGCGGCCCGCGCCACCCGACAGGATTAGCGCATGGCCATGGCCGAACTTGTGGCCCCAATGCTTGACCAGACGCCTTGGATCGGGCCGCGGCGACGACCGGCAGGTTTCGACATCGCCGCCACCCGATGCCGCGATCCCGATATCCTTCACGGCCAGCTTGCCACAGCCGGACGGGCCATCGCCCAAAACGTGCCCGCGCTTCGGCGCATGAAACGTCACCGTCAGGTTCGCCATGATCGAGGAATCGAACGGGTTTTCCCCGTTCAGCCCCAGATAACGCCCCGAATCCGCACAAAGCCCGCTGGGGCAATCCACCGCAACCACCTTGACCGGGCACGTCGGCACCTGCCACCCGTTCACCGCCATTTGCACCCCCGGCAGGTCCAGAAACCCGCGGTTCAACCCCGTGCCGAAGACCGCATCCACCACCAGAGCGATATCGGGGGTTTCGTCATCGACCCGCTCAATGGCTGCGTCGGTCAGTGGCAGGACCGGGCCCATCGCCGCCCACCTTTCGTAATTCACCCGCGCATCGGGGGGCAGATTGTCGGGATCGCCGTAGAGGAACGCCTCCACCTGCCAGCCCCACCCTTTCAGCAACCGCGCGATCACAAACCCGTCGCCGCCATTGTTCCCAGGGCCGCACAGGACCACGGCGCGGTGAGAGGTTTTCGCCAGTTCCGGCCACTCGGCAAATACCGCCGCGACCACCCCGCGCCCCGCCCGCTCCATAAGTTCCAGACCCGTCACCGCGCCCGATGCAATCGCCGCCTGTTCCAGCGCGCGCATCTGTGCGGCGGTCAGCAATTCGGTCATATGGCCTCCCGATTCATTTCTGCTGCATTTATGGCCGACTTGCACAAAATTTAATCACCCGCCAAGTTTTGCTTTGCGCGCACCGGCAATTGTCGAACCTATCTGATTGTGACCCAGAAACAGAAGTGGTCTGCACGTCTGAAAACCGCAAGGAGGAACCAGCCCGTGAAAAAGATCGAGGCGATCATCAAGCCGTTCAAGCTGGACGAGGTCAAGGAAGCCCTGCAAGAGGCCGGGATCCAGGGCCTCAGCGTCATCGAGGTCAAGGGCTTTGGCCGCCAGAAGGGCCACACGGAGCTCTATCGCGGTGCCGAATACGTGGTGGACTTCCTTCCCAAGGTGAAGATCGAGGTGGTTCTTGACGACGATCAGGTCGATGGCGCCATCGAGGCCATCGTCGCGGCCGCAAAGACCGACAAGATCGGCGACGGCAAGATTTTCGTCAGCAGCATCGAACAGGCCATCCGCATCCGCACCGGGGAATCCGGCTCGGACGCGCTTTAAGATACATCAGACAGACCAAAGACAGAAAGGGACCCAAGGAATGAGCAAGGACGCAGTTCTTAAACTGATGAAGGACGAAGATGTCGCCTATGTGGACATCCGCTTCACCGATCCGCGCGGCAAGCTTCAGCACGTGACGCTGATGGAAGACCAGGTCGACGAGGATTTCCTTGACGAAGGGTTCATGTTCGACGGCTCCTCCATCGAGGGCTGGAAGTCGATCGAAGCCTCGGACATGAAGCTGATCCCCGACACCGAAAGCGCCTATATCGACCCCTTCTACGCGGAAAAGACGCTGTGCCTGCACTGCACCGTGGTCGAGCCCGACACCGGCGAGCCCTACAATCGCGACCCGCGCGGCACCGCGCTGCTGGCCGAGGCGTATCTGAAGTCCTCCGGCATCGGCGACGTGTCCTACTGGGGCCCCGAGGCGGAATTCTTCCTGTTCGACGACGTGCGTTATTCCAACACCATGAACAAGGTGTCCTACGAGGTCGATGCGCTTGACGCGGCATGGAACACCGACACCGAATATGAAATGGGCAACACCGGCCACCGTCCGGGTATCAAGGGCGGCTATTTCCCGGTCAACCCGATCGACGACGGCCAGGACATCCGCGGCGAAATGCTCTCGACCATGAAGCGCATGGGCATGAAGGTCGACAAGCACCACCACGAGGTGGCGTCGTGCCAGCACGAGCTGGGCCTGATCTTCGGCTCGCTCACCAAGCAGGCGGACGAGCTGCAGAAATACAAGTACGTGATCCACAACGTGGCCCAGGCCTATGGCAAGTCGGCAACCTTCATGCCCAAGCCGATCTACGGCGACAACGGCACCGGCATGCACTGCAACATGTCGATCTGGAAGGACGGCAAGCCGCTTTTCGCAGGCGACAAGTATGCCGACCTGAGCCAGGAAGCGCTGTGGTACATCGGTGGCGTTCTCAAGCACGCCAAGTCGCTCAACGCCTTCACCAACCCGTCCACCAACTCGTACAAGCGCTTGATCCCGGGCTTCGAAGCCCCGGTTCTGCGCGCCTACTCCGCCCGCAACCGGTCGGGCTGCGTGCGGATCCCGTGGACCGAGTCGCCCAAAGCCAAGCGCGTCGAGGCCCGGTTCCCCGATCCGTCCGCCAACCCGTACCTGTGCTTTGCCGCCCTGCTGATGGCCGGCCTTGACGGCATCAAGAACAAGATCGAACCGGGTGAGGCGATGGACAAGAACCTCTACGACCTGCCCGCCGAAGAGCTGGCCGGCATCCCCACGGTCTGCGGATCGCTCCGCGAAGCGATGGAAGAGCTGGAAAAGGATCACGACTACCTGCTGGCAGGCGACGTGTTCACCAAGGACCAGATCGACGGCTACGTGGCGCTCAAGATGGAAGAGATCGAGCTTTACGAGCACACGCCGCATCCGGTCGAGTTCGGCATGTACTACAGCTGCTGATCCCTCCGGCAGCATCTGGTCAAGGGGCGTCCTTCGGGGCGCCCCTTTTCGATTGAGCGGGCACCTGCGGCTCATCCAGAGGTTGACGTTGCGTCACCGCTCACATTGACGCGACGAAAGATGGCGCGCGCCTTAGTCCCGCCAGAAAAATTCAGCGCTCGGCACGCCGGCAAACCGCCGCCAGCCCCTGAAAGAGACCGATGATGCCCGTGAAATAAGGACTTTGTGGTCCGATTGCGGCACTTTAGACCTCTCCCCGCCAGCACCGCCTTATTCTTGTCCCGACGCAGACTAAATTTGCGCAATTTTGGACAGCCTAATACGGTCAGCGCACCACAGCACAAATCAGGGTTGCAAGGAGAATGGGAAAAATGACTGCCGATCTGAACCACACCGCCACGCTTGTGTTCGACAAGCAAAGACTGTTTTCAACCGACACGCTGGGCGCGCTGCTCAACCGTGGAATGCAACAAATGGGTGTGTCGGGATGCGACGCGCCGCGCGCGACCATGACCGGCGCGGCCATGGCCACCGACACGCTGCGGGCGACGCTTGACGTTGACATGACCGCCGACGGCACGCAGCTGCTCGTGTCGCTCTGCGGGACGAACGAAAGCGCCGCATCGGTTCAGGCCAAGCTGGCCGGGCTGGTCTACCATCTGTCGACCGAACTGCCCGTGACCCACATCGGCTGGCTCGACACCGGCACGCTGCTGCCGCGCGACGGCTTCCTCGACGCCCTGGCGCCGCAGCTTGATGCCAGGGGCAATGTCACCGGAATCGCCCCCCGCCGCCCTGCGCGGCCCGCGGTCAAGACCGCCCGCCCCGACACCCGGACCCATCGTGACACGCTCTCGCGCATGCTGCCACCGGTGTCCCGCAGCGGCCGCCCGCGCAGCGCCAACATGAACGCCAAGGTCGCCCTGCCCCGCTACGACGCACATGTGCGCACCTACAATGCCAACTTGCGGTTCCAGATGCTGCGCGACGCAGACGAGATGGAACTGGACGCCGTGCGCGAGGAACAGGGCCCCGCCCCGGTCGAGGCGCGCCTGTCCACATGGGCCGTGTCCCTGTCCGTGGCGACGATCTCTCTGCCGGTCGCGGCGCCTGTGATGATCTACAACATCGCCCGCGGCGAAGACATGCGCGTGGCCTCGCTTGCCATGGGTGTGGCCGGGCTTTTCCTTGCGCTCGACAACTCCGGCACGCTGGCGGGGCTGCTGGGCTCTGTCTGACCATTGGTAAAGGCGGGAAAACCTGCCTTTGCGGCGGGACAAAATGCCGCTAGTCTGCTCCGGCTATCATGTTTTCAGGAGTGATCATGCGCCGCTTTCTTTCCGCCGTTGCTTTCGGCCTTTGTGCAACATCTGCCGTTGCCGCCCCTTGCATCACCGACAAGGGCGCGTTCGGCAGCTATAAACAGGCCCTGAGCCAGGATGCCGCCCGCGCCGGTGTCGGCCAGCGGGGGATGCAGGCCCTGGCCGGCGCGTCGCTGTCGGACATCACCTGGCGGTTCGAATCCCGCCCGTCCAGCCAGACCGGCGTGTCCAGCGGCGATCCGGCCCGATTCCTCGCCAAACGCTCCGGCAGTTCGGCGGACAACTTCATTAGCCAGGCCCGCAACCGCAAGGCCCGCAATGCCAACATGTTCGCCGCACTCGAGCGGAACTACGGCGTTCCGGCAAACATTCTCGTGACGATTTGGGGGCTGGAAACCAGCTGGGGCGGCTATCTGGGCAAGACCCCGATCGTCAGCGGCGCGGTCACGCTCGCGTCGTACTGCCGCCGCCACCCGCGCTTCGAAAGCCACGCCATCGCGGCGCTGCAACTGGTGGACCGCGGCGTGATCACCCCCAACACCCGTGGCGGCCCGTCGGGTGAACTCGGCCACATGCAGTTCCTGGCAGGCAACTGGCAGCGCTTTGGCGCCGACGGCAACGGCGACGGCCGCGCCGATCCCTATAACGCGGTGGACGCGCTGGCCTCGGCCGCCAACATGCTGCGCCGTAACGGCTGGAAACCGGGCCAACCCTACGGCCAGGGCACCGCGAATTTCCGGGTCCTGTCCGCCTGGAACGACAGCGGCAACTACCAACGTGCCATCGCCTACGCAGCAGAGCGTATCGGCAACTGACCCGACAGCGGGCAAGCGGTTTCCAACCGGACAGCTTGCCCGCTTCGAATTCCTCGGGGTGTTTCCTTCGCTCGAAACCCTCTTGCAACCGCAGGCGACACGGCCTAGGAAATCCCCAGCTTTCGGCACGTCCGAAAGCACGCCCCTATAGCTCAGCTGGTAGAGCAACTGATTTGTAATCAGTAGGTCCGCGGTTCGAGTCCGTGTGGGGGCACCACTTTTCAGTCTAAAAATCGGTTTCGCTCCAGCTTCTTTTCGCACTCAAGAGCAAAAGACCGTGGCGGAGACCTTGGAGTAGTCCCCTGAAAGTGGTCCACCCTGAACGCCAACACTGATCGTGCCGATCAGGGCGGAAAATACGGATGGTGCGCCATGGGACAGACGCTTGCGAACGGGTTTGCGAACCGGTATCACCGCCGCAGGGTCCCGTAGCTCAACTGGATAGAGCACCTGACTTCTAATCAGGATGTTGGGGGTTCGAGTCCTCCCGGGATCGCCAATTCTTTCATATTCACAGACGCTTAGAGACATCCGCGCCACATCAGGCACTAGGATGCGGCGCGGGCAAACCCGCCCAAAGACCCGGTTGTGGACGGCGGACTGCCCCGCCCCCCTGTCCGTCCCGGATGTGTTTTCGCAACTTGCCCGGTTTTGCGCCTGTTAGCGCTATGCTAAGACAACGCCAGCAGCGGCTGTTCCCGGGGCGTTGGGGGGGGCCGACATCACATCAGGAGCGACGACATGACATCTGTTCTCGATCAATTGCGCGACATGACCGTGGTTGTGGCCGACACCGGCGAGGTGGCCTCGGTCAAGCGATACAAGCCGGTCGACTGCACCACCAACCCGTCTCTGGTGCTGGCGGCGCTGAAGGATCCGGCCTCCGAAGACCTGATCGCGCAGGAGATCGAGAAAGGGCGCAAGGCCGGGCTCAACCCCGAGGATCTGACCGCCACCCTGACCGTGGCCGTCGGCGCCGAACTGACCAAGCTGGTCCCGGGGCGCGTGTCGACCGAGGTCGATGCCCGGCTGTCGTTCGACACCGATGCGTCGGTTGCGCGGGGGCGCGAGATCATCGCCGACTACGAAAAGCGCGGCATCGGCAAAGAGCGGATCCTGATCAAGCTTGCGTCGACTTGGGAAGGCATCCGCGCGGCCGAAATCCTGCAAAACGACGGCATCGACTGCAACCTCACGCTGCTTTTCTCGATGGCGCAGGCGGTAGCCTGTGCGGATGCCAAGGCGTTCCTGATCTCGCCCTTCGTCGGGCGCATCACCGACTGGTACAAAAAGGCTGAAGGGGTCGAGCACTACAGCCCCGAGGAAGACCCGGGCGTGAAATCGGTGCGGCGCATCTATGACTACTACAAATCCAATGATATCAGCACCGTGGTCATGGGCGCGTCGTTCCGCAACACCGACCAGATCAAGGCGCTTGCGGGCTGTGACAACCTGACCATCGCGCCCAAGCTGCTGGATGCGCTTGACCAGGAAGAGGCCGACCTGCCCCGCGCCCTGTCGCCCGACATGGCCAGCGGCATGGCGCCGGTCAGCATGGACGAGGCGACCTTCCGCTGGGAAATGAACGCCGACGCCATGGCGACGGAAAAGCTGGCCGAAGGCATCCGCAACTTTGACGCCGATCATCAGAAGCTGATCAAGCTGGTCGCAGAGCGCTAAGCCGCCGCGCAGGGGGATCGACTGCCGGGTCAGCGGGCCATCCAGCCGCCATCGACGCTTAGCAGCGTCCCGTGCACGTAGCGCGCGGCGGGCGAGCAGAGATAGACCGCTGCCCCGGCGATATCCTCGGGTGCGCCCCACCTGCCCGCCGGGATCCGGTCCAGGATCGCCTGGTTACGCTCGGCGTCATTGCGCAGGGCTTCGGTGTTGTTGGTGGCGATATAGCCCGGCGCCACGGCGTTGACGTTGATGCCATGCGGGGCCCATTCATTCGCCAGAAGCTTGGTCAGACCGGCCACACCATGTTTGGATGCGGTATAGGCGGGCACCCGGATGCCACCCTGAAACGACAGCAATGATGCGATGTTGACCACCGCGCCCTGCCCGCCGCGCGCCAGCAGATCGCGGCCAAAGGCCTGCGCGGTGAAGAAAAGCGCCTTGAGGTTGACGTCCATCACCGCGTCCCAATCCGTTTCGGTATAGTCGATGGCATCGGCGCGGCGGATGATGCCCGCGTTGTTGATCAGGATGTCATACCCCTGCCCATCAAACAGCGCCTGCCCGGCCATGGGATCGGCGAAATCCACCAGAAGCGACGTGGCGCTGCCACCCGCCTGCCTGATCGTCTCGACCGTTTCGTCGCAGGCCCGGCGTCCGGCGCAAACAACCGTGGCCCCCGCCTCGGCCAGACCGACCCCGATGGCCTGACCGATGCCGGTATTGGCGCCCGTCACCAGTGCCTTGCGCCCTGTCAGTGCAAACATCTTCACCGCAAATCCCCCATCGCAACCATGTCCATGTCGGTAAAATCGACGTTGTCCCCGGCCATGGCCCAGCAAAAGGTGTAGGACGCCGTGCCAGCGCCCGCATGGATCGACCATGGCGGGGAAATCACCGCCTCTTCGCTTGCCATGACGATGTGACGGGTCTGCGTCGGCTCCCCCATCAGGTGAAAGACCCGCGCGTCGTCCGGCAGATCGAAATAAAGATAGGCCTCCATCCGCCGGTCGTGGGTATGGGCGGGCATGGTGTTCCAGACCGACCCTTCGGCCAGTTGCGTGTAGCCCATGACCAGCTGACAGGTCTCGCAGACCTCGGG
Organism: Thalassococcus sp. BH17M4-6; assembly: GCF_049323015.1. Lineage (NCBI taxonomy): Bacteria > Pseudomonadati > Pseudomonadota > Alphaproteobacteria > Rhodobacterales > Roseobacteraceae > Thalassococcus > Thalassococcus sp. BH17M4-6. Next base: position 73,082 of record NZ_JBMPGU010000013.1, on the reverse strand, counting down.
ATGCAAAAACTGAAGGATCACCCGTTCATTGGCGCTGGCCTTGGCGCCAAGCTCGACCCGCCGCGCCTCGGCCTTGGGGATCAGGCGCGTGGGACAGGTCCGGTGCGCGGGCGCGGACAGGATATAATAGCGCCCTGCGCCCTGGAATGTCACCGCCCCGGCGCCGCGCCCGACATAAAGGATCTCGCCCCGCCCGATATCGTGTCGGGTGTCGCTCACGGTGACACTGCCCGCCGCCCCGATGTTGAGGATGCCCATTTCGCGCCGGTCGAGGATCGAAGGCGTGCCGGTCTCGGCCACCTGATCCAGTACCAGATCGCCGCCCCTGGGCACGGCGCCGCCCAGGATCAGCCGGTCGTAATGGCTGTAGATCAGCCTGATTTCATCGTCCCGAAAGAGCCCGCCGACGTGGAAATGATCGCGCAGCGCGTCGGTGTCCAGCGTGCGGGCGGCGGCGGGGTCGATGGCATGGCGGGTCTGGGTGGTCAGCATGGCGCGGGGTCCTTTGTTTTCAGGTCGGTGGCCGTCAAAGCCGGTAGGCCGCTTTGGCCAGCCGGTAGGCCAGGTCATGCGCGACTTCCGGCGCCTCGTCCGCGTCCAACCGCCCGGTGGCGACCAGCGTGGCAAGGTAGGCGCAATCGACCCGCCGGGCGACGTCGTGCCGGGCGGGGATCGAACAGAAGGCGCGGGTGTCGTCGTTGAACCCCACGGTGTTGTAAAAGCCGGCGGATTCGGTGGTCATCTGCCGAAACCGCATCATCCCTTCGTAGCTGTCGTGGAACCACCAGGCGGGGCCCAGCTTCAACGCCGGGTAGACCCCGGCGAGCGGCGCCAGTTCGCGCGCGTACGAGGTCTCGTCCAGGGTAAAGACGATCACCGTCAGATCCGCCCGCTCTCCCACCGCGTTCAGAAGCGGCCGCAGCGCCGTGACGTAGTCGGTGCGGGTTGGGATGTCATAGCCGCGATCACGCCCGAAGCTGTGCAGCATCCCCGCCGAATGATTGCGGAAAGATCCGGGGTGGATTTGCAGGACCAGCCCGTCATCAAGGCTCATCCGGGCCATTTCGGTCAGCATGTGCCCGCGAAAGCGGTCCGCCTCTTCGCCCGAACAGGCGCCCCGCAGAGCCTTTTCGAAAAGCTGTGCCGCCTCGGATTGGCTCAGATCCTCGGTCCGGGCGGTGGGGTGGCCGTGATCCGAGGAGGTGGCGCCGAAGGATCTGAAAAAGGCCCGGCGGCTGCGGTGCGCGGCCAGGTAGCCGCCCCAAGTCGTCGCATCCTCGCCCGCCATCTCACCCATCCGTGCGACATTTTCGGCAAACCCGTCGACCTCCGGATCGACCACGGAATCAGGGCGATAGGCAGTGATGACCGTGCCGCCCCAGCCGCTGTCGCGGATCATCGCGTGCCATTTCAGATCGTCGATGGCGCTTTCGGTGGTGGCGATCGCCTCGATATTGAACCGCTCGAACAGCGCGCGGGGGCGAAACGCCGCCTGCCCCAGGCAGTCGGCCACGTGGTCATAGACCGCATCGGCCGTCTGAGCCGACAGGCGTTCGGTCACGCCAAAGACCTCTTGCAGCGCGTGATCGATCCAGAGCCGCGACGGCGTGCCGCGAAAGAGGTGGTAGTGGCTGGCGAAAAGCCGCCAGATGCGGCGTGGATCCTGTTCGCTCTTGCCCCCGTCGGCGCGCGGCACACCCAGATCCTCGAGCGGGATGCCCTGCGAATGCAGCATCCGAAAGACATAGTGATCCGGCGTCACGAACAGGCGCGCGGGATCGGGAAAGGCGGCATTTTCGGCAAACCAGCGCGGATCGGTATGGCCATGCGGGCTGAGGATCGGCAGGTCGCGCACACCGGCATAAAGATCGCGGGCAATCCCCCGCACCACGGGATCGGTGGGAAACAGCCGGTCCTCGTCCAAAATCGCCATGACGTCCCCCCAGGCCCGGCCCAAACCGGGGCCGTCCCATCAATGCCTAGAATCCCGGTAAAGGCCTGTCAATTGGTATACCAATTGCCGCCAAGCCGCTCGAACCAATGCCGAACGGCGGCCCACACCGCTGCAAAAGCAGCGAACAAGCCATTCAAATATCAGAAAGAAGTGGCGCGGTTGACGGGGCTCGAACCCGCGACCCCCGGCGTGACAGGCCGGTACTCTAACCAACTGAGCTACAACCGCGCATCGCGCGAGAGGATCGTCTGGGCAGTGGTGGCGCGGTTGACGGGGCTCGAACCCGCGACCCCCGGCGTGACAGGCCGGTACTCTAACCAACTGAGCTACAACCGCTCACTGCCGCAAGGTTCCCCAAGCGTGAGCGGGGTAATAGGATGCCCGCCCACCCCCGTCAAGCAGGGAATGCACCGATATCGACCCGCGCGAAGAATGCGGCTTTGGCGCCCGGCGCAGCCCCGGCAGCTGCGCTCAGCGATCCGGCAGCGGGATGAACTCCGCATCGTCGCCGGGCGGCAGCTGAAACCGGCCATCGGCCCAGTCTTCGCGGCGCCAGGCCTCTTTCGCCTCTTCGATCCGCTCTTTCGAGGAGGCGACGAAGTTCCACCAGATATAGCGCGGCCCCTCGAGCGTTTCGCCCCCCAGGATCATCAGCCGCGCGCCGCGCGCACCGGCGGTCAGGCTGATCGCGTCGCCGGGGCGAAAGACCATCATCTGACCGGCCTCATACTCTTGCCCCGCCACGCTGACCGACCCCTCGACCACGTAGACGCCCCTGTCCTCGTGGTTGTCGGGAAGCGGCAGCCGCGCGCCTGCCTCGAGCACCGCATCGGCATAGAACATCTCGGAGGCCGTCTTGACCGGGGCACGCTCTCCGTATGCGTTGCCCAGGATCAGGCGCACCTGCTTGCCCTCGCCCTCAAGAAACGGCAGCGCGTCCGCATCGGCATGTTCGAATTCCGGCGCGCGGTCCTCGTGATCCTTGGGCAGCGCGACCCAGGTCTGGATGCCGAAGAACGGCATCTTTTCCTTCTGGGTTTCGTCGTCGGTGCGTTCGGAATGGGTGATGCCCTGCCCCGCGACCATCCAGTTCACCGCCCCCGGTTCGATCCAGGCGTCGGTGCCCAGGGAATCGCGGTGGTGCATGCGCCCGCGGTAAAGATAGCTGATCGTGGCCAGCCCGATATGCGGGTGCGGACGCACATCAAGCCCGCGCGACGGCAGAAATTCCGCCGGGCCCATCTGGTCGAAAAAGATGAACGGACCCACCATCTGCCGCTTTGGCGCGGGCAAGGCGCGCCGCACCTCGAACCCGCCCAGATCGCGGGCGCGCGGCACGATCACGGTTTCGATGGCATCCACCTCGTCGCCGGTGGGACAATGCGGGTCAAGCGCGGGGTTCCAACTCATGTCGGGCTCCTTTCGATGATGCGTTGAGAATAGATTCGCGCATCTCTTTACGAAAGATCGAAAAGGCCGCAGGTTTGGTGCGCTGGCGCACAGGTGTTTTTCCGACCGCCTACACGTCAAAATTGAAGCTATCGGTTTTGGACCTCCCCTGACGTTGCGTCAGCCTGCCCTGACCACTCAAAGGGTTGAGCACCGGGCACGGACAATGCGATTGTCGCTCTAAAGCGTCAGCAAAGACCAGAAATGACACGATAATCGTGAAACGGATCCTGTCTCAGAAACTTCACCTGATCTCGCTTCTGGGGTCGAAGGTCAGCCTGAGCGTCGCCGAACTGGTGCGAGTCCTGGTTGATCCGCGGGCCCTGGTTTTCCTGGCGCTGGTGCTGGTGGCGATCGGCGCGTCCGATCCCTTCGACGTGCACCAGCTTGTCTCGTTCTGGCAGATCGCGGTGTTCTGGCCCATCGCGATGCTGATGTATCTGGCCATCTGCTCACTGGTTCTGACGGGCTTTGCGGCGGTGTCGCTGTGGTTTCCGGGAATGCTGACCCCGGTGCCGCTGAAAAGCGCGATTGCCATGGGTCCGGCGGTGATCCTGGGCGAATCCTTTGCGTATTTCCTGACCACCGGGGCACATGTGTTCGACATCCCGGGCCGCATCCTGTTCTTCTTCCTGCTCGTTCAGGTGTTCGAAACGCTGTTCTACACCTTCGTTGTGCCGCAGACCCACACCTATCGGCGCATCGTCGCCGCCCAAAAGACACAGAAGACCGCCCCCGCGGCCCGCCATATCGTGGTCGGGGCGGAAAAGGTGCCTGTCACCTCTGTCCGTCATATCGAGGCGCGCGAACATCATGTCTGCGTGACGCTGGACGGGACACAGATCACCCAGCGGGCGCGGCTGTCGGACCTTGTGGCCCAGACCCGCCCCGAGGACGGGGTTCAGCCGCATCGGTCCTGGTGGGTGTCGCGGCAAGCCGCGCCCGCGCTCCAGCGCAGCGGCGGGCGGCATATGCTGAAACTGGCCGACGAAACGATGGTGCCGGTGGCCCGGACCCGCCTGCAAGAGGTGCAGGACTGGGTCGAACGCCACACCCCCGCGGCAACGGGCGAAAGCTAGGCGGCCCGCGACACCGCGTTGCGCCATATTCGGAACCAGATACCCCGGTTTTGGACGGATTGTGTCCAAGTTCTTCCGCAATTGGCGCGCAGGATTGGGCAAACCGACCTAGTGGAATGTCTCATGCCCCGCGCACCGTCCAGCTATGCCGCCCTGATCCTGCCCGATGCCTGTGGGCTGGACGTCGATCCTTACCTGGTCGCCGCGCACGAGGCGATCACCGCCCGCGATATCGCCCCCGGCAGCGAGGCGCGCGTGCTTCACAGCATCGCACAGGTGTCCGGCGACACCATCCGCCTGACAATTGCAACCGACGAGGACGGCAGCGACGGCCCGCGCGTGGTGATCACCGCCACCGCTTGCCCCAACGCCCGCTTTTCCGAGGAGCGCGCCGCGCGCATCCTGTCCGACACGGTCATGGCGGCGCTGGAATTCAGCGATGCGGACCTGATCGAATGGTTCACGCCCGACACCGTGCTCGAGGCCGAGGAATTCGTCGACATCTGCAGCTATGTCTCGCCCCGCAGAACCCACGAGGCCGAGCCCGAGGATCTGGACTACGGCCTACCGCCGATCAACCCCGAAACACTGGACACCAACGGGCTCAACGCGCTTTTCCGCGAACAGCTGCCCGATGGCTGCCAGCTAGAACGGCAGTCGCACCTGACCGAACGGCTGTTGGCCCATTGCGAGGCGTTGCGCGACACCAAGGGTGACGAATTCCGGATGCAGGCCGCAAGCTGGGCGATGACCGGCACGGTGGCCTGTATCGCGCCGCCGGTTGGTGCGTCGATGACGGTTGTGGGGGCCGCGCGTGGGATGAACTTTCGCCGCGTGACCCAGGCGCTGACCCTTAGTGCGCTCTTCGTCGTGCTGCAAAATCAGGGGGTTATCGCCCAGCTTTCAAGCACTTTAATGCCCTGATCCGCCCGGCACATCGGCCTGCGCCAGCACGTAGGTGTGAATGCTGAACACCACCGCGCGCGTGACCGGCAACCGCAGCAGGCATTGCCGCTCGGACCGCAGAAACGGCGCCTGTCCGGGGTCACTCAGCGGCCGCGGCGCACCGCGCGAGCGGGGCTGGTGAAGTGTCGGGTCGTCGTACCACAGCCGGTTGAACCGCCAGATCGGGCGCCCGACCTGCAGCCCGTCGAACAGCCGCTGCACCCGGCGCGCAATACCTGCGTCGTAATCCGGCACAGGCGCATGAATGTCGGTCAGCGGGCGCATGAACTTCTCCGCCAGACGCCAGCTTGCCGGAAAACACAGCACCGCGCCGGTCAGGATGTGCTCCTCCCCCTGCTTTTCCAGCAGGCACAGATCCTCCTGCACCAGATGGCCCAGCGTGCCCAGCGGATCGTCGGGGTCGATCCGCAGGCTGCCGCCGTCAGGCCGCCGTACCGTGTCACCCGCAGTGGAAAACCCCTCCGGCAGCGCCGCCAGCACCGTCTGCAAAAGCTCTGCCGCCGCAGCCTTCCCCGCTTGCGACAGTTGCAGCACCTCCGCGCGCCGCTCGGCCAGCAGGCGCGCCCGCTCGGCCATCTGCCCGGCATAGGCCTCGTCCACCAGCAGCCAAGGCGCATCACCCAAAGGCTGCACTCCCGGCAACGGCCGGGCGTCGTGAATGTCGAAGGGCAGTCGGCGGTGCAGGATCATGCGCCTGACTACCCGGCCCTTGGTCAAACGGGAAGACCTGGCGCCGAAACGGGCACGAGGACGCCCACCCGGGCGGAGGAGTGGTGCCGCCTTAACCTAACGGAAACGACATTGCGGCGCGTCGCAGGCAGGCGCGAATCGCCCCCGGTTGTGGCTCAGGCTGCGGCAAAGGCAGGAGGTTTCGATGAACACCCATTACCGCGACACCCGCAAGATCGACCCCACGCGCGGCGCGCTGCTGGGCGACATGACCCCCAATGACGAGGACCGCATCGAAATCGGCCCAACCCGGCTGGCCTATCAGGAATGGGCCGCCAAAGGGCTGGACCTGCCCGACCTGCCCGCCATGCGCCGCTTTCGCTGGCAGCGGCTGGTCAGCCACATCGTGGCGCGCGACTATGCGGGGCTGCTGCTCTTCGACCCGCTCAACATCCGCTACGCGACCGACAGTACCAACATGCAGCTCTGGAACACCCACAACCCGTTCCGGGCCGTGCTGGTCTGTGCCGATGGCTACATGGTGATCTGGGACTACAAGAACTCGCCTTTCCTGAGCAGTTTCAATCCCCTGGTGCGCGAAGCGCGCTCTGGCGCGGATCTTTTCTATTTCGACCGCGGCGACAAATGCGACATAGCCGCCGACAGGTTCGCCAACGAGGTCCGGATCCTGCTGTCCGAACATGCGGGCGGCAACACCCGGCTGGCGGTGGACAAGATCATGCTGCACGGACTTCGCGCGCTCGAAGCACAAGGACTTGACATCAAGGAAGGCGAGGAAGTCACTGAAAAGGCGCGATCCGTCAAAGGCCCGGACGAGATCAAGGCGATGCGCTGCGCCTCTCACGCCTGCGAGGTCGCGGTGGCCGAGATGGAGGCCTTTGCCCGCGCCAACGTGCCGCTGGGCCAGACCTCCGAGGATGACATCTGGGCGGTGCTGCATGCGGAAAACATCCGCCGCGGCGGCGAATGGATCGAAACCCGGCTGCTGACCTCGGGGCCGCGCACCAACCCGTGGTTCCAGGAATGCGGCGGGCGGATCACGAAACCCAATGAAATCATCGCCTTCGACACCGATCTTGTCGGATCCTACGGGATTTGCATCGACATCTCGCGGACCTGGTGGATCGGCCCCGACAAACCCCGCCCCGACATGGTGGCGACGATGCAGCACGCGCACGAACATATCATGGTCAACAAAGAGATGCTGAAGCCCGGCGTCACCATCCCCGAGCTCAGCGCCAATTGCCACACCCTCTGGCCCACTCTGCAAAAGCAGAAATACGGCTGCCTCATGCACGGCGTCGGCCTTTGCGATGAATGGCCGCTGGTGGCGTACCCCGACCAGGCCGTGCCGGGCGCCTTCGACTACGCGTTGGAGCCGGGCATGACCCTATGCGTCGAGGTGCTAGCCTCGCCCGAGAACGGCGATTTCTCGATCAAGCTCGAGGACCAGGTGCTGATCACCGAGGACGGGTACGAGGACCTGACCTTCTACCCCTTCGATTCGGCGCTGATGGGCATGGCCTGACCGCGCTTAGCTGTCCGGCGGCATGTCGTAGAACCCAAGGGACTGCACTGAGTAGGACTCTTTTTCCTCCACGTTCGGCGTCACGACAAGCTCCAGCGCCAGTGTAAAGCGCGGCGCTTCAATGTCTTTGTCTCCAACCACCTGAAAGTTCAGCTGCGCCACCTTTCCAGCCGGCAAGACAGTCGCATACTTGGGATCGCTCGCATTACAGTATTGCAAATAGCTCTCGCCGTAGCAGGTGCGCAGGCCCGACCAGTTTCCCTGAGGTTCCATGAACCCACCCTGCCCGTCCGCGATCGAGATCGAGTTCGGAAGATACGCCAGGGCGATAGTGTTCTCGGTTGTGTTCTTGAACCGCATCGCGAAGGTCGCCTCGCCCTTGGATTTCGAATAAATCAAGCTCGACACCTCAGCCTCGTATACATCCGACGAATATCTTCGTGACGGTTCCGCCAAGCTTTGCTGTTGCGCACGTGCCTGTCCACTCCCGCTGTCGACCACGACGACCTGTGTGGTCGCCGCCTCGCCGCCGCTGGCGGTGGTGAACCCGCAGGCGCCGCGGCTGCGGGTGGCCATCATATCGGCCACGCTGCCGACCGAGGGAAAGTCGGACCGGGCGGTGGCGAAAAGCCGGCCATCCTCGGTCGAGATCATCCGCGCCTGCACCTTGACCTGCTCACCGAACTGGATAAGCGATCCGGTCACCACCGCGTCGACCCCCTCGATCTCGCCCAGTCGCTTGGCCGCGTCGGGCGCGATGGTGCCGTCAAAGACCAGTTCCATTTCGCGAAAGATCGCAGAGAGTTGCGAGCGTTCGATGATGTCGATCTTGCCCTCGCCCACGTTGAACAGGCTGTCGACGATGAATTCCGTCATGTAGTTCGACAGGTCGGAACAGGTGCCGTCGGAATGGGTGAAGGTCGAGATGCCGATGGTGGCGCGCCCCTCGGTGCGGGTGCGCTCGACGATCTGTTCCGCGATTTCGTCCATGCTGCCATCGACCGATGACGCGGCAAGCGCGGGCATCGGCAAGTGCGCGCAAAGCGCGATGGCGGCGCTGCCCAGCATCCGGCCCAGCATTTGGCGTGGTGTCATACTCAACTCTCCTTGCAAAAATCTTTCAGGCCATCGGTGGCCAAAATCAGCCTTTCCAATCCGGCAACAGCCATGCTCAGGGCGGCGCGTGCGCCGTCCGGTCCTTTCCCTGTCCCCTGAAGACGGACCCGGTAGGGTTGGTCGTCGGCCACCACCACAACCTCGCCTTCGATGTAATGGCCGTCAAATCCTGACGTCGTTTCCGAGGCTGGCGTGGTTTGCGCCGTGGCGGACACGTCGCGCAGCGATACACCTTCGCATCTCAGCGCCAGGACATCCACGATCCGCACGGCCAGTTCCTGTTCCGTCCCCGTCAGCGGCGGCGGTGAAGAGGCTTCGGCTGTCGGTGCGGCCGTGTTCCCGGTCGATGCCGAAGTCCCGCCGATGTCCGCCTCGGATTGTATGCTTGGGGTGACGTCGATCAGGCCGGTGGCGGAGGGGGTTTTGCCGCCCGCCAACCACTCGCCAATCTGGATGACGCCGATCACCACGCCGACCCCTGCACTGGTATAGACAAGCGCTTTGCCAAAGGTGGAATTGTCGGACATCCACACGCCTTCCAAAAATAAACTGGGTCGAGCAAAGCATAGTCGCACATGTCAGACAAGCGCGCTTCGACCGCACAGGGCCACGGCACATGGCCGCTTCGCCGCCCTCACCTTCGCGTGACGCGTCTGTCATGCGGCTTGCACAGCTGCGCACGCGGTCACACTGTTGGCAGACACCATTAGGATCCGCACAATGCCCACAGAGCGATTGACCTTCGAAGGCCATGCCGGCGACACGCTGGCGGCGCGCCTTGATCTGCCGGACGGGCCGCATCTGGCCACGGCGCTTTTTGCGCATTGCTTTACTTGCGGCAAGGACATCGCCGCCGCGCGCCGCATCTCGGCCAGGCTGGCGGCGATGGGAATTGCGGTGCTGCGCTTCGATTTCACCGGGCTGGGCCATTCGCAAGGCGAATTCGCCAACACCACCTTCACCTCGAACGCCGAAGACCTGCAAAACGCGGCCCGGGCGCTGACCGAACGGGGCATGCCCCCCGACCTGCTGATCGGCCATTCGCTGGGCGGGGCGGCGGTGTTGCGCGCCGCGGCGGGCATCGCATCGGCCACGGCGGTCGTGACGCTGGCCGCGCCCTTCGATCCGGGCCATGTCACCCACAATTTCGGCGCGGCCCTCGACGATATCCGCAGCGTAGGGCAGGCAAAGGTCGATCTGGGCGGCCGCCCCTTCACCATCGGGCGCGCGTTCGTCGAGGATGTGGAAGGCGCGCACCTCAAGCAGGCGGTCGCCACGCTCAGAAAGGCGCTGCTCGTGCTGCATGCCCCGCGCGACGCGGTGGTCGATATCTCGAACGCCAGCGATATCTTCCTTGCCGCCAAACATCCCAAGAGCTTCGTGACGCTCGACGGGGCGGATCACCTGATTTCGGACCCGGCGGATGCCGAATACGCCGCCGAGGTGATCAGCGCATGGGCCGGCCGCTATCTGACGCTGACGCCCCCCGCGCCGCCCATCGGCGCGCCCGAGGGCGTGGTGCGCGTGTCCGAGGCCGATCCAAAGGGGTTCTTGCAGGACGTGCAGGCCGGGCCGCATCACCACGCCGTGGCCGACGAACCGCTGGCCTATGGCGGCACCAATCGCGGCATGTCGCCCTACGGTTTCATCAGCGCCGGGCTTGGGGCCTGCACCTCGATGACGATCCGGATGTACGCGCGGCGCAAGGGCTGGCCGCTGGCGCATGTGCAGGTCGATGTCTGCCACGACAAGGTGCATGCGCAGGATGCCGGTACCGCGTCCGAGCAGAAGATTGACGTCTTCCGCCGCCGCATCCGGCTGGAGGGCGATCTGGACGCCGCGCAACGCGCCAAACTGCTGGAGATCGCGGACAAATGTCCGGTGCACCGGACGCTGGAACGCAGCTCGACCACCGAAACGGAGCTGCTGGAGGGCTGACCGTCCCGCCCTGTCGCACCAGCACCGCGCAGCGGTCATGCCGCGCCCCGCCCGACTTGTCGCTGGGGCGGGCGCGGTCTATGACCGCCCCGAACGCTGCCACAACCCATCAGAAAGGATCGCACCCGATGATCCCCCGCTACTCCCGCCCCGACATGGTCGCCATCTGGGACCCCGCCACCAAGTTCCGCATCTGGTACGAGATCGAGGCGCATGCCTGCGATGCCATGGCCGACCTGGGCGTGATCCCGCGCGAGAATGCCGAAGCCGTGTGGAAAGCGAGGGATGTGGAATTCGACGTCGCCCGCATCGACGAGATCGAGGCCGTGACCAAGCATGATGTCATCGCCTTTCTGACCCATCTGGCCGAACACGTGGGCAGCGACGAGGCGCGATTCGTCCACCAGGGCATGACCTCTTCGGATGTGCTTGATACCTGCCTCAACGTGCAGCTGGTGCGCGCCGCCGATCTTCTGCTGGCCGGAATGGACCGCGTGCTGGCGGCGCTCAGGACCCGCGCCTTTGAACACAAGACCACCGTGCGCGTGGGCCGCAGCCACGGCATTCACGCCGAACCCACCACCATGGGCCTTACCTTCGCACGTTTCTATGCCGAAATGGACCGCAACAAGGCGCGTTTGCAGGCGGCCCGGGCCGAGGTGGCCACCGGCGCGATCTCGGGCGCCGTGGGCACCTTTGCCAACATCGACCCAAGGGTCGAGGAACACGTCTGCGAACAGCTTGGCCTCACGCCCGAGCTGATCAGCACCCAGGTGATCCCGCGCGACCGGCACGCGATGTTCTTTGCCACGCTGGGCGTCATCGCCTCGAGCATCGAAAACGTGGCGATCGAGATCCGGCACATGCAGCGCACCGAGGTGCTGGAGGGGGCGGAGTTCTTCTCAATGGGTCAAAAGGGCTCAAGCGCGATGCCGCACAAGAAGAACCCGGTGCTGACCGAGAACCTTACCGGCCTGGCGCGGCTGGTGCGCATGGCGGTGATACCGGCGATGGAGAATGTGGCGCTCTGGCACGAACGCGACATCTCGCATTCCTCGGTCGAGCGGGCGATCGGGCCTGATGCCACCATCACGCTGGATTTCGCCCTGCACCGGCTTGCTGGCGTGGTCGAAAAGATGCTCATCTTCCCCGACAACATGCTGGAAAACATGAACAAGTTTCCCGGCCTCGTGATGTCGCAGCGGGTGCTTCTGGCGCTGACCCAAGCGGGTGTCAGCCGCGAGGATGCCTATGCCATGGTGCAGCGCAACGCGCTCAAGGTCTGGGAAGAGCGGGTTGATTTCCAGGAACAGTTGCTGGCCGATGCGCAGGTCGTCGCCGCCCTGGGAGAAGACGGCATTCGCGAAAAGTTCGATCTTGGCTACCATACCAAGCATGTGGATACGATCTTTGCCCGTGTTTTCGGCAGCGCAGAGGGCTGAACCTGCCGGTCACAGGGCCGTGTTTTGACGCAAGGTCAATCCGTGTTACCCTTTCGGGTGTTCAACAGGAGGACGATCCATGAAGACCAAGACACTTCTGACCGCCCTGGCGCTTTCGCTTGCATCGACCGTGTCGGCCTATGCCGCCTGCTCGGGCCATTCCAAGCAAGCCATGACCTGCGCCGACGGCATGATGTACGATGCCGAGTCCGGCAGCTGCAAGGTCGTCAACAGCTAAGGCAAGACCTCATTAGAATTGAGAAAGGCGGTCTGAAAGGGCCGCCTTTTGTCGTTTTCGGGGACCACACCGGCCCGGTGCGAGCAAGCGGCCACAAAGGGCAATCATAATTCCGTGCCACCGATCAATGCTCTGAGTCCGCCCAGGCTTAAAACCCAGATTTTTTCATCGGAAAACCAAGAACCGCGGATCAAGCGACCATCGAGAAAACAACATGCGGCAGGGGCTCATGACGCCCGCCGCGCTTGCTGGCCGATCCGACCTTAGCCGGTCGGCATGATGTGGATCTCGCGCAGTTCGGCGCGCGGATTCTGGTTCAGCGCATAGACCACGGCGTTGCCCACATCCTCGGGCTGGATCTTGTCGGGCTTGGGCTCATCGAAGAACGGCGTGTCGACCATGCCCGGCGACACCACCGTGCAGCGCCCGCCCCATTCGCGCATCTCGGCGGACATGTTGCCGCCGTAGCCGTGCACGAACCACTTCGTCGCGCCGTAGATCGACCCCTTGATGTGGTTGCGCCCGGCGGCAGAGCCGGTCAGCACCAGGTGCCCCTTGGTCTTGCGCAATTCGGGCAGTGCCGCACGGGTGGTATAGAGTAGCCCCATGATGTTGAGATCGACGAGGGTGCGCCACTCTTCGGGATCGCCCTGTTCGGTGCCGGGTGTATCGAGGCCCTTGCCCGCATTGGCAAAGGCGGCGTCCAGCCCGCCGAACTTTTCGACCGTCTTCGCGACCGCATCCTCGATCTGCGAAAGCTCGGTCACGTCGGCCTTGATGGCGATGGCCGCGTCGCCCAGTTCCTTGGCCAGCGCGTCAAGCTTGTCGGCAGAGCGTGCCACAAGCGCCACGTTCCAGCCCGAGGCCACGGCGGCGCGGGCGGTTTCCGCTCCGATGCCCGAAGATGCGCCCGTAATCAAAAGCGTCTTTGTCATGCCTGTCTCCTTTGAATTGAAATCGGGCCGCGCTGCGGGCGGCCCTGTCAGAGGATCAACCCGGATCAAACCCCATGCGTTCCATGGGAGCCAAAAAGCCGCGGGACTTCGGCCTTCGTTAACCTCGCGCGGGTAACGCTGAGGCGCTGACATACGGAGCGTTCCCATGACAAAGGCCCTTTCCCTTGCCGCCGCACCGTCCGCCCCGGCGGCAGCGCCGCCCGTCCCCCTGTCGCGCCGGGCCAAGGCGGCGATCATTGTGCAATTCATCCTCAACGAGGGCACCGATGTGCCGCTGTCATCGCTGCCCGACGCGCTGCAGGCGCAGCTGACCCAGCAACTGGGGTCGATGCGCTATGTGGACCGCGCGACGCTGAACGCGGTGGTGCTGGAATTCGCAGATGAGCTCGAATCGGTGGGCCTGTCCTTTCCCGGCGACATGGCCGGGGCGCTCTATGCGCTTGACGGCAAGATCAGCCCGCAGACCGCCCAGCGGCTGCGGAAAGAGGCCGGTGTGCGCCAGATCGGCGACCCGTGGCAACGGCTGGCCGCTCTGGATCTGGAAACGCTGGAGCGGCTGATCCAGTCCGAAAGCACCGAGGTGGCGGCGGTGATGATCTCGAAACTCGATGTGGCCAAGGCCGCGGGGCTGCTGGGCCGCCTGCCCGGGGCCAAGGCCCGGCGCATCACCTATGCCGTGTCGATGACCGGCGGCGTGACCCCCGACGCGGTGGAACGCATCGGGCTGAGCCTGGCCAGCCAGATCGACGCCGAACCGGCCCGCGCTTTTGCAGGCAAACCGGTGGACCGCGTCGGCGCGATCCTGAACTATTCCCGCGCCAACATCCGCGAGGACGTGCTGACCGGGCTCGAGGAAACCGACCGCGACTTTGCCGAGGCCGTGCGCCGCGCCATCTTTACCTTCCCCAACATTCCCGACCGGCTGAACCCGACGGACGTGCCGAAGATCAGCCGCGACGTGGATGCCGCCGTGATCAGCACCGCCATCGCCGCCGCCACCAGCGAAGAAGACCAGCGCGCGGTGGATTTCCTGACCGACAACATGTCCAAGCGCATGGCCGCCGCCCTGCGCGAAGAGGCAGCGGAACGCGGCACCGTCAAGGCCAAGGTCGGCGAAGAGGCGATGAACGCTATCGTGACGGCGATCCGCAATCTGGTCGCCAGCGGCGAGATCACGCTGCTCAGCGCCGGGGACGAGGAGGACGACGCCGGCTGACCCGCACCCTGCCCTTGTACCGCCCCGCCCGCCCCCCTAGAAATAGGCAAAGCGAGGCAGGGGCGCAGACGTGGCCGAGAAAACCCAGACCGACCCCGAAGATCCACAGGGCCGCTGGCCTGACCGCCTCGGGAGCCTGGCACTGGATGCCTATATTGCCCTGACCAAGCTGCTGCCCGTGCGGACGCGGCTGGCGCTGACAGGCTGGCTTGCCCGCCGGGTGCTGGCCCCTGTGGTGCGCTATCACGACAGGGTCGTGGCCAATCTGAACCATGTCTGGCCCGACCTGCCCGAAGACCGCAAACGCGAGATCGCGGATCAGGCGATCGACAACCTCGCCCGGGCGCTGATCGAAAACTACGATGCCGCCGAACTGGTGCGGCGGGTGGCAGACTATCCCCTTGGCGGTCCGGGGCTTGCGGTGCTGGAACAGGCGGTGCGCGACAAGCGCCCGGTGCTGCTGGTGTCGGGGCATTACGGCAACCCGGTGCTCGGGCGGGTCGCGCTGACGGCGCGCGGGTTCGAGGTGGGCGCCTTTCTCAGACCGATGTCCAATGCGTTCGCGAACCGGCGCTACGTGCAGAACTACCGTGACGTCGCCGATCCGGTCTTTGTGCAAAGCCGCCGCGGCACGATGGGTCTGCTCCGGCATCTGCGCGGGGGTGGTGTGGCCGCAATGCTGTTCGATGTCTACGACAGTTCGGGCGTTCGGATCGATTTCCTGGGACAACCCGCGCCCACCGTGACCTCGCCTGCGGATATGGCGCTCAAGTCAGGCGCGGTTCTGCTGCCCTATTTCGTCATCCGCCGCCCCGATGGCTATGGCTTCGATGTGGAGATCGAGGAACCGGTCCCGGAGGGCGATCCGGTCGACATGATGACCGAGGCGACCCGCAGGCTGGAGGCGCGGATCATCGCCGACCCCGGCCAGTGGATGTGGACCCACCGGCGCTGGAAGCCGAAGCGTCAGCGCAAGCGCGCGGCGGCAAAGACCGGGCCGTAATCCTGGCCCTGCACCAGCACCACCAGCGGCGCGGAGCCGCGCACGGTGGCCGACGTTTCGTAGGTGCCGCGCCCGTTCCAGGTGCCGATCACCTGCCAGTTGCGCACGATATGGCTGTAGCTCAGCGTCCGACCGGCGTTTTCGCCGCGCCGGATGTCGACCGTCTGCACTGGATCGTATTGCACCAGGTGAATGTCGCTCGACGCCACCGTGGCCGATGTGCTGACCACGACGACCACGCGGTCGCCGCTGCGCGTGGCGCGCACGCTGACCGGCGTGGCGCGGCGCTTTTGTTTCTGGATGATCTCGGACACGTCCATCGGGCGGTTGCCGACCACGTCGTGCACGCCGTTGACGATCATCTGAGGGGTGTAGATGCGGCTGCGCCCGTTGGCGCGGGCATAGCCCTTTTGCCGCGCGGTATAGGCGGGCGAGGCGAATTTGTCCTTCCAGCCGATGTAGTCCCAGTAATCCACGTGCAGGGCCAGCGCGATCACGTCGTCGCGGTGCCCCAGCTTGGCCAGAAGCGCGTCGGCGGGCGGACAGGACGAACAGCCCTGCGAGGTGAAAAGCTCGACCACCACGGGGTTGGATTGCGCCTGAACGCCGCCCGCGAGGGCCAGCCAAAGTGCGATAGTGCAGCGGGCAAGAAGGCGCATCGTGCAAGTGTCCTGTGTCTGTGCTATCCAGAACTCCTACAGCCCGCACCCTGTAATAACCAATCAAGGTTTTGCGAGACATGGTGAGCGCCGCCCAAGCGACGACCTGCCCGCAACGCGGCCAGATACCGCGCCACCCGCCGTTTCTGTGTGCAATGGTATACAAAAACGCCGCACCCCCCTTGATTGGCACCCTGCGTTGGGGCATTTAGCGGCTAAGCCTTTTACGTTCACCTCAGCATTGCAAGGGAGTGCTCCATGCCCATCACCGTCGGTCAGGACAGTGCCAAAGCCCGCAAGACGCTTACCGTAGGCGATCAGTCCGTCGCCTACTATTCCATCTCCGCCGCAGAGGCCGCGGGCCTTGGCGATTTCTCGAAACTGCCGGCCGCTCTCAAGGTCGTGCTCGAGAACATGCTGCGGTTTGAGGATGGCAAGACCGTCACCACGGATGACATCAAGGCGTTTGCCGCCTGGGCGCAGGACGGCGGCAAGTCCACCCGCGAAATCGCCTACCGCCCGGCCCGCGTGCTGATGCAGGATTTCACCGGCGTTCCGGCTGTCGTTGACCTTGCCGCAATGCGCGACGGGATCAAGGCGCTGGGCGGCGATCCGCAAAAGATCAACCCTCTGAACCCTGTGGACCTCGTGATCGACCATTCGGTCATGATCGACGAATTCGGCAACCCGCGCGCGTTCCAGATGAACGTGGACCGCGAGTACGAGCGCAACCTTGAACGCTACACCTTCCTCAAGTGGGGCCAGAAGGCGTTCAACAACTTCCGCGTCGTGCCGCCGGGCACCGGCATCTGCCACCAGGTGAACCTGGAGTACCTCGCCCAGACCGTCTGGACCGACACCGACCAGAACGGTGAAGAGGTCGCCTATCCCGACACGCTGGTGGGCACCGACAGTCACACCACCATGGTCAACGGCGCCGCCGTTCTGGGCTGGGGCGTCGGCGGGATCGAGGCCGAAGCCGCGATGCTGGGGCAGCCGATTTCCATGCTGATCCCCGAGGTCGTCGGCTTCAAGCTGACCGGCAAGATGATCGAAGGCACCACCGGCACCGACCTCGTGCTCAAGGTCGTGGAAATGCTGCGCGAAAAGGGCGTGGTCAGCAAATTCGTGGAATTCTACGGCGACGGGCTGGACAACCTGCCGCTCGCCGATCGCGCGACCATCGCCAACATGGCGCCGGAATACGGCGCGACCTGCGGCTTCTTCCCGATCGACCAGGAAACCCTGCGCTATCTGGAAATGACCGGCCGCGCCAAGGACCGCATCGCGCTGGTCGAACAATACGCCAAGGACAACTGCATGTGGCGCGACGGGTCCTATGATCCGGTCTATACCGACACGCTGGAGCTGGACATGGGCACCATCGTCCCCGCCATTTCCGGCCCCAAGCGCCCGCAGGATTATATCGCGCTCGACAAGGCCGCGTCGGCCTTCGGCGATTACATCAAGGGCGTGCGCGAGGGCAAGGATGCCTCCCCCAAGGAGGAGATCCGCTGGGAAGGCGAAGGCGGCCAGCCCGAACCCCAGGACATCCCCGGCGACGAGGGTCATCACGAGCGCGGCTATGCGCAGGTCGGTGACGACAAGTTCCAGATGCACGACGGGTCGATCGTGATCGCCTCGATCACCTCCTGCACCAACACCTCGAACCCTTATGTGATGATCGGCGCGGGCCTCGTAGCGCGCAAGGCGCGCGAACGCGGCCTGACCCGCAAGCCCTGGGTCAAGACATCGCTGGCCCCCGGCAGCCAAGTCGTGTCGGCCTATCTCGAGGCGGCAGAACTGCAAGAGGATCTGGACGCCATCGGCTTCAACCTCGTGGGCTATGGCTGCACCACCTGCATCGGCAACTCCGGTCCGCTGGCACCCGAAATCTCCAAGTGCATCAGCGACAACGACCTCATTGCCACCTCGGTCCTGTCGGGCAACCGCAACTTCGAGGGCCGGATCAGCCCGGACGTGCGCGCCAACTACCTGGCCTCGCCGCCGCTGGTCGTGGCTTACGCGCTGGTTGGTGACATGAACATCGACATCACAACCGAAAGCCTGGGCACCGATAAGGACGGCAACGATGTCTATCTCAAGGACATCTGGCCGTCGTCCAAGGAAATCGCGGACCTCGTCGAACGCACCGTGACGCGCGAAAGTTTCCAGGAGAAATACGCCGACGTCTTCAAGGGCGACGAGAAATGGCGCGAGGTCGAAACCACCGACGCCCAGACCTATGACTGGCCGCCGACCTCGACCTACGTGCAGAACCCGCCGTATTTCCAAGATATGGACCCCGAACCCGGCACCATCACCAATATCGAGAATGCCGGCATCCTGGCGCTTCTGGGCGACATGATCACCACCGACCACATCAGCCCCGCGGGGTCGTTCAAGGAATCGACCCCTGCCGGTCAGTACCTAGTGGAACGACAGGTGCCGGTGCGCGAATTCAACTCGTACGGCAGCCGTCGCGGCAACCACGAGGTGATGATGCGCGGCACCTTCGCCAACATCCGCATCAAGAACGAGATGCTGGACGGCGTCGAAGGCGGCTATACCAAGGGCCCCGACGGCGAACAGACGTCGATCTTCGACGCCGCCATGGCCTATCAAGAGGCCGGCAAGCCGCTGGTGATCTTCGGCGGCGAACAGTACGGCGCAGGTTCCAGCCGCGACTGGGCGGCCAAGGGCACGGCGCTGCTGGGTGTAAAGGCGGTGATCGCCGAAAGCTTTGAGCGTATCCACCGGTCGAACCTGGTGGGCATGGGCGTCATCCCGTTCGAATTCACCGGCGGCGAAACGCGCAAATCGCTGAAGCTGACCGGGGACGAAAGCGTTTCGATCACTGGCCTCGACGATGTGAAGCCGGGCCAGGACACGCCCTGCACCATCACCTACGCCGATGGCTCGACGAAAGAGATCACGCTCAAGTGCCGGATCGACACCGGGATCGAGCGGGAATACGTCGAACACGGCGGCGTTCTGCACTACGTGCTGCGCAACCTGGCGAAGGCGGCGTAAGCCGCACCCGTCAGACGACGCATCGACAAAAGGCCCCCTGTTTGCGCAGGGGGCCTTTTTCATTGGCGGAACTTTGCGCAGATCACGCCGCGTCAACAAGGCTCAGGTATTTGTGACTTGCGCAAATCAGGGTGCGGGCGCCACATGCTGAAAAGCACAAAAAACGACCGAGGCAAACCCGATGAAACTCCTGACCCTGATACAGGCCGCAGTCCTGGTGATCCTCACCGTGTTCGGCGCCTTTGCAGCCAGCACCGAAACCAAGCCCTGCCCGATGCAGAATGCGGCAGAGGTTTGCGAGCTGTAGACCTTCCAGCCGGTCAGTCGGCCAGCGCCGCGTCCAGTGCGGGCAGGAACCGCTGTTCGTAATCGCTGCCCACGAGTGGACCGGCAAAGCGGAATAGCACCGTGCCATCGCCCCCGACGATGAAGGTCTCGGGCGGCGCGGTGACGCCCCATTCGATGGCGGTGCGCCCGTTCGGATCAAAAGCCACGGCCTCGAACGGGTTGTCGTCGTCCATCAGGTACCGCTGCGCGGTCGCGGCCTGATCCTTGAAGTTGATGCCGATGATCGGCATCCCCTCTGCCGCCATCTGCAAGAGCTTGGGATGTTCGGCCCGGCAGGGCGGGCACCAGCTGGCCCAGAAATTGACCAGCGTCACCTCGCCCGATTGCAGCATGTCGGCAGTCACGGGCGGGTAATCGCCCAAGGCCTGTTCGGTGACGGGGGGGGCGGGCTGTCCGACGCGGGTTGACGGCAGGCCCTGCGGGTCGTCGCGGAACATGCCGGTGTAGAAAAGCCCGGCCAGCGCGGCAAAGATCACCGGCGGCGCGATCATCAGGGGCGAGAACCTAGCCATTGCGCTTTGCCTTTCCTTCCACCCGTTCAAGGGCGGCGCGCGCCTTGCGCGATTGCCAGACGCTGAGAGCCACCAGCAGGACGATCAGCCCGATCGACACCGCATAGGACGACAGCACCGCACCTGCGTATTTGCCCAGATCGGGGATCATGTCCGCTGCTCCCGTGCCAAAAGCGCGCGTGTCCGACGGGCCCGGATCTCGGTCTGGGTGCGCAGGAACACCAGCGCCAGGAACAGCAGCACAAAGCCAGCCATGCAGACCAGCAGCGGCAGCCAGAACACGTCCGCCACGTTCTCCTCCTTGTCGAGGCTGAGCGATGCGCCCTGATGCAGGCCCTGGTTCCAGAAATTCACCGCATAGCGCGACAGCAGCGCAAAGACCGATCCCACAAGGCACAGGATCGAGGTGAGATCGGCGGCGGTGTCGTCGTTTTCGATGGCCGACCACAGCGCCATGTAGCCCAGATAGAACAGGAACAGGATCAGGAAGGACGTCAGCCGCGGATCCCAGGCCCACCAGGTCCCCCACATCGGCTGGCCCCAGATCGCGCCGGTGGCCAGCGCGATGACCGTCATCACCGCGCCCACGGGTGCCGCGGCCTTGGCGGCCAGTGCGCTAACGTGATGGCGGCGCACGATCCAGATGATCGATGCGACCAGCATCATCAGCCAGGCGTTGATCGCCATCAGCGCCGACGGCACGTGCAGATAGATGATCTTGACGGTTGAGCCCTGGCGGTAGTCATCGGGGGTGAAGAAAAACCCCCAGACCAGCCCGACGACCAGCGACACCAGCGCCAGCACCGACAGCCACGGCAGGACGATGTCCGTGGTGCGGATGAACTTGACCGGGTTTGCATATTCCCAAATGGACATGGCCGCTGGATATCCCTCTTTTCCCTGCTGTTTAAATCACTTCGGCGTGCACGGAAAGCCAAGGTGACAGATGCGCGCGGGGGACGTGACGCCCGGAGCCGCCGCGCGGGGGACTATTTTCTGCGAATGTCTATGGGGCCGGAACCCACGGCCCTACCGCAGATTGATCCGCAGCACCGCGGCCGAGGCGAAGGGCAAGAGCGCGAGCGCCCCGAAGGAAATCCCCGCCAGCATCAGAAGCGGCGTGGCCACCTCCAGCCCCTCTGCCCCGCGGCGCGCGACCTCTGCCCCGAAAATCAGTGTCGGTACGTAAAGCGGCAGCACCAGCAGCGACAAGAGCAATCCGCCGCGCTTCAGCCCCACGGTCAGCGCGGCCCCGAAGGTGCCGATCACCGACAGCGCGGGCGTGCCCAGCAGAAGCGACACCAGCAGCCACAGATAGCCGGGCCCCGGCAGGTTCAGCAGCACCCCCAGCAGTGGTGCGGCCAGCACCAGCGGCAGGCCGGTGGTGATCCAGTGCGCCAGCGCCTTGACGCTCACGATCCCCTCCATCGGCAGGGGGGCGGTGGCCAGCAGGTCGAGCGATCCGTCCTCCCAATCCAGCGCCAGGATCCGGTCGAGCGACAGAAGGCAAGCCAGAAGCGCGCCGATCCACAGGATGCCGGGCGCGATCCGCGACAGCAGCGCCGAATCCGGCCCGACGCCGAAGGGGACCAGAACCGTCACGATCAGGAAGAACGCCAGCCCCAGGCCAAAGCCGCCCCCGGCCCGCACGGCGAGCCGCAAGTCGCGGGTCAGCAGCGCGATCACAGGAACGCCTCGTCCGCGGCGCGGCTGCGCGGGCTGGCGCGAAAGGGGGTGATATCCAGCACCTGCGCCTGCACAAGGCCAAGGTCGATATGCGTGGCCATCAGCGCGCTGCCGCCCTGCTCCAGATGCCGCGTGATCGCTTGAGCAAAGAGCGTGACTGACGCCGCATCCAGCGACACGGTGGGTTCGTCCAGCACCCAGATCGGCCGCCCGCTCACCATCAGCCGCGCCAGACCCAGCCGCCGCTTTTGCCCGGCAGACAGCGTGCCCGCCAGCCGGTCCTGCAAGGGCACGAGGTCGAAGGCGGCGATGGCAGGGGCGATGTCGGTGGTGCCAAAGACGGCGGCCCAGAAGGTCAGGTTCTCGGCCACGCTCAGCATCGATTTGAGCCCGTCGGCATGGCCCGCATAGGCGATGCGGTCCTCGGCCCCGTCGATTTGCCCTGCGGCGGCGGGTTGCAGCCCGGCGACGGTGCGCAGAAGGGTTGTCTTGCCCGCGCCGTTGGGGCCGCGCAGGACCAGCGCGTGGCCCGGCTCCAGCGCAAAGCTGACGGCGTCCAGAACCGGCACGCCGCCCCGGGTCACGTCCAGATCGGTCACGCGCAGGGTCATGCCGCCACGCTTAGCGCAGGTGGTGGGTGGGCAAAAGTGCCAAAAGGCCTAGACCGGCAGCGCCGCCACCGCCACGCGCCGCCCTTCGGACAAGAGCACGTTGTAGGTGCGGCAGGCAGAGGGGGAGTTCATCACCTCGACCCCGATCCCCGCCTCTTCGAGCGCGCTGCGCAGATCGCCGGGCAGATGCGCGATCTCGCCCCCGGTGCCGACGAAAAGCACGTCGATCTCGTCCGCCAGCGCCAACAGCATGGCCGCATCGTCGAACCCACCCCAGCTTTGCGTGCCCTTCGCGCTCAGGCAAATGGCACCTTCGACCGGCTGGCCGCCGACGCGGAAAAATCCCGGGCCGTACCCGTCGACCGGTACGGCATCGGTAAAGGTCACTTCGTTCAGCCGCATGGCTACCCCTTCGCGTCCCAAAGCGGCAATCCGCTCAGGATCGCCGCTGCTATGATAACATAGGCCACGGCACGGTAAAATCGTTCACGCTGTGGTTGAAAAAGCGCCTGACCCACACGCGTGCCCGCGCCATAGGGCACAAGCAGCACGATCCCCAGCATGACGGCGGTGCCGGTCAGCAGGCCCTGCGCCGCCATCAGCGGCAGCAGCAGAAGGCTCGTCAGCGTCAGGAACACGACCGCCGTCGCGCGCGACGTGGCCACGCTGTCGCGGCCCGCTAGCTGGAACAGCACCATCACCGGCCCCATGAGCCCCGTCGCCCCGCCGACAAATCCGCTGGCAAAGCCCACGGCGGCGCGCGTGCGCGGCGTCGGGCGCGTGGCATAGCGCCAGCCCGCCAGCAGCGCCACCAGCGTGATCGCGCAGACGCCCACGACCGCCCACCGCAGCAGCGTCACATCCGCCACCCGCAGCACCCAGATGCCCAGGGACGCGCTGACCGCCGCCGACAGGATCATGATCATCGTGCCGCGCCGGTCGATCTGCGGCAGCGCGCGCGGCACGACTGTGACCAGCGACGACAGGGCAGAGACATTGAAAGCCGCCACGGCCATTTCGATGGGCAGCAGCATTGCAGCGACCGGCATCACGACCATCGCCGCCCCGAACCCGGCAAAGCCGTAGACCACGCCCGCGACGAAGACCACGCCGATCAGCAGCGACAGACCCGGCAATGCCAGGGTCTGCGCCAGCAGGTCAGGCATCAATGTTGGCGTATTGGTTCCCAGCCGTGGCGTCCGGCTTGGTCCAGTCGCGCTTGACCCCCAGCCACAGCAGGATGGCGCTGGCCACGAAGATCGACGAATAGGTCCCGACCAGCACGCCCCACATCATCGCGAAGACAAAGCCGCGGATCACGTCACCGCCCAGCACGAACATCGCCAGCAGCGCCAGCATCGTCGTGACCGAGGTCATCATCGTCCGGCTGAGAGTTTCGTTTATCGAGATGTTGAGAACCTCCTTGAGGTCCTTCTTCTTGTACTTGATCAGATTTTCCCGCACCCGGTCAAAGACCACGACCGTATCGTTCAGCGAATAGCCCACGATCGTCAGCAGCGCCGCGATGATCGCCAAATCGAACCTGATCTGAAGCTCGGAGAAGATGCCGATGGTCAGCAGCACGTCATGCACCAGCGCCACCACAGCGCCCACGGCGAACTGCCATTCGAAGCGCAGCCAGATGTAGATCAGCACCGCGCCGATGGCCAGAACCACCGCAATCACCGCCGTCTGGATCAACTCGCCCGACACCTTGGGGCCGACGGATTCCACCGAAGCGAATTCGATATCCGGCACCACCGTTTCCAGCGCCGCCTCGATCTGGCCGATCAGCTCTGCCGTCACGGCCTCCTGATCGTCCTGCGCCTGCACGCGGATCATCGCCACGTTCTTGTCGTCGCCAAAGCTGGGATCGAAAACCTCGGAAATGGTGATGTCGCCCAGTTCCATCTGTTGCAGGGCGTCGCGGTAGGCGCCCACATCCACGGGCTGCGCGCTTTCCGTGCGGATCGTCGTGCCGCCGCGGAAATCGATGCCGTAGTTCAGGCCCTGGATCAGGAAGGAGGCAAAGGCCACCACCATCATCAGCGCCGAAATGCCCAGCCAAAGCCGCGAGCGGCTGAAGAAATCCCAGTTGGTTTCCGTCGGAACGAGACGCAGGCGCATGGGCTGTGACCTCTCAGATTTCGATGGTTTTGGGGCGGGTGCGCCCGAACCAGATCACGATGATCAGCCGGGTGACATAGATCGCCGTGAAGACCGATGTGATGATCCCGATGCCCAGCGTGATCGCGAAGCCGCGCACCGGGCCCGAGCCCATGGCAAACAGGATCGTCGCGGTCAGGATCGTGGTGATGTTGGCGTCGACAATGGCGCTCAGCGCCTTTTCATAGCCCAGCTCGATCGCCCGTGCCGGTCCCTTGGCGGTGCGCGATTCCTCGCGGATACGCTCGAACACCAGCACGTTGGCATCCACGGCCATGCCCACCGTCAGCACGATCCCCGCGATGCCCGGCAAGGTCAGGGTCGCCCCGATCAGACTGAGCAGCCCGAACAGCAGGGCGATGTTCAGGATCAGCGCGATATTGGCGAAAAGACCAAACAGACCGTAGCTGAGGAACATGAAGACCAGCACACCGGCAAAGGCGACGACGGTGGCGATCTTGCCCGCGTCGATGCTGTCTTGCCCCAGCTCCGGCCCGATGGTGCGTTCCTCAAGAAAGGTGAGGCCCGCGGGCAAGGCGCCGGCACGCAGCAGCACGGCCAGGTTGGTCGATTCCTCGACGCTGAAATTGCCGGTGATGATGCCGGACCCGCCGGGAATATGGCTCTGGATCACCGGCGCGCTGATCACCTCGTTATCCAGCACGATGGCGAAGGGGTTGCCGATGTTTTCCGCGGTATAGTCGCCAAACTTGCGCGCGCCCGCCGGGTTGAACCGGAAGCTGACCGCCGGGCGGCCGTTCTGGTCAAAGCTGGGCTGCGCGTCGACCAGTTCCTCGCCCGTGACAACGGGGGCCTGTTCGAGCGTGTAGAACACGCCTTCTTCGTCCAAGGAGGGCAGGATCTCGTTGCCGATCCCGGGGCTGTCATTGGCGCTTGATCCGCGCCCGACCACCGGCTGAAAGGTCAGCTGCGCGGTGGTGCCGATGATTTCCTTGAGCTCGGCCGCCGACCCGATGCCCGGCACCTGGATCAGGATGCGGTCGGTGCCCTGGCGCTGGATCGTGGGTTCGCGGGTGCCGACCTCGTCGATCCGGCGGCGAATGATTTCGAGGCTTTGGCGCACGGTCCGTTCGTCCGTGGCCTGCTGTTCGGCCTCGGAGAGGCGCACGATGATCTCGTCCCCCTCGCCCGCGACATCCAGGTCGGTGGCCCCGGCCCCGGTCAGCGACACCACGGGCTGGGCAAGCCCCCGCACGACCTCGAGCGCGCGCGCCATGCCCTCGGGCTGCGAGATTTTCACGCGCAACTCGTTGGGTCCCGACGGTTGCAGCCGGATCGTGCCGACGGTCGCGCGTTCGGGTCGCAGCGCGTCCCGCACCTCTGGCCAGAGCGCCTCGAGCCGGGCGGCATAGACGTCCTGCACCTGCACCTCGGCCAGCAGATGCGCGCCGCCGCGCAGATCGAGGCCAAGGTTTACAAGCCCGGATGGCAGGAACGACGGCCAGCCCGCCGCCGCTGCGTCACGTTCGGCCGTGGCGCCCTGCTGTTCGATCGCCGCGACCGCGTCGTTGTGCTGCTCCACCCGGGTGTAGAAGGCATTGGGCAGCGCCAGGAACACGCCCACCGCCACGATGCCCCAGATGAGGATGCGTTTCCAAAGGTCGATCTGAAGCATGTTCTGCGCCCGGAATAAGAGGGATCAGGAGTTGGCGGGCTCGGTCTTGGACAGGACCTGCGCGATGGTGGATTGCACAACGCGCACCTTCACGCCCTCGGCCAGTTCGACCTCTACCTCGTTGCTTTCCTTGACCTTCACGACCTTGCCGATCAGCCCGCCCTGGGTCACGACCTGATCGCCCCGGCGCAGACCCTCGACCATCTTCTGATGCTCTTTCAGCTTTTTCTGCTGCGGTCGGATCAGCAGGAAATACATGATCGCGAAGATGAGGATGAGAGGGATGAACTGGGCGAAGGCACTGCCGTCCATGGGATGCTCCTGTCACAAGGCGGGGCGCACCCCCCGCGGAATTTGGCCTTACCTATGTTGTGGCGCGGGGCATTGCAAGGCGACAAACCGGCCCCGCAGATTGCCAGCCCGCGCAGACACGCATAGGCTGTGTCGCATGGCGTTGGCGGAGGGCCATGGTGGTCGATCTGAGATTCGAGAACGGCACGCTGAGCGGCAGCCTTGGCCTGCCCGGGCTGATGGCGCTTCTTGTCCTGCTGGGCGCGCTCGCCTTCACCATACGGATGCTGCGCAAGGGCGGCCTGCATCTGCCTGCGCGGTTCGCCAGAGTGCCCGCCGACTTCGGTCTGCCCGATCTTTGGCCGCCGTTCTTCTGGACCGCCGTGATGCTCTGGGTCGGGCTGATGCTGACGCTGACCGCCGGGCTTTTCGGCCTGATCTTCGAGGTGCTGTTTCATAGTGTCGTTCGCGCAGGCGACAGCGACGCATGGAATTTCAGGTTTCTTCTGGCGCAGATGGTCGCGCTGACCGGCGTGCTGGGCGCGGTGGTCGCCCTGCCCTTCACGCTCCTGAAGCTGTCGCTGTCGCGGGCGCAGACCACCACGGCGCAGGAATCGCTCTTCAATGACAAGATCAACGCCACCACGACGGACCTTTATGCCCAAAGGCAGATCAGCGAAGAAGAGCGGCAGGTATGGCAGGACGACGTGCTTCGTCGGAATGCAGCGCTGGACCGTCTTGAAGCGCTGGTGGTGGAACGCCCGCAGGAAGCGCGGCGCATATCGCGGTTGCTGAGTGTCTACATCCGAGAGCTGAGCCGGGAGTTTCCTGCGCAAACCCATCCTTATCTGCAGGTTTTTACACTGACGCATCCCCAGGGCTATTCAAGGCCGTTGAAGGAGGAAGAAGCGTTTTACGAGCTCGGCATCCAGCCAGCGGATGCCGAACTGCACGCCCTGAGCGACTGGGCCGAAATACTTCGGCCCGTCCGGTCCGACATGGAGTCGGCGGCGCAAATCCTGGGGCGGCTCGGTGGTATCTCGGGCGTCGACCGGCGATCGCTCGAAATCGATTTGCGCCACGCGAACCTGCAAGGGTTTCATCTCAACGGCTCGGACTTTTCGGGGGCGAGACTGGCCTTTGCGAACACGCAGGGCGTGCGCCTGAACAACGCCAAGCTTTGCAACGCGGATCTGCACAGGGCGCAGCTTCAAGGGGCACGACTGGAGCGGGCAAATCTCGAACATGCGTCGTTGGACTATGCCGGTCTGGAAGTTGCGGTGTTCGACGGTGCGCGCATGACCTCAGCAAATTTGAATCGGTCCCGATTGGACGAGGCTTATCTCTGCAACGCCGATCTACGGCAATGCCGACTGATGAGCGCAAACCTTGGCGCCGCGCGCCTCGACGGAGCGGTTTTGACCGGCGCCAGGATGGACCACGCCAATTTGTCCACTGCTGGCCTAGTGGGAACGCAATTGGACGGGGTGCTGCTGGACCAGGTCAGGTTCAGTCCATCCACGGCGGTCAAAGACGCAACTTTCAAGGGCAGCGCGCTGCGCTTGGTGAATTGTAGCTTTTCCGAATTCCAGCAAGCCCAAATCGACCAGGCATTTGGCGACGCGTCGGTCCGGCTGGGCGATCTGAAGCGGCCCACGCACTGGTCAGACAAAACCCTTTCGCCCGATGAATTCGCCACCGAATGGCACGCCTACCAGCGGTCCATCGGCATGGACCCGGACGACCCGACCTAAGGTGGGTTGCAAACCCACCCTACGGTGCGGCGGCCTCTGCCCTACACCTCCCCCGAAAGATGTTGCATAAGGCGGGCACGACTCATTTCCGGGGACCTGACCGATGCATGACATCCGCGCCATTCGCGACAATCCGGCGGCTTTCGATGCGGCGCTGATGCGCCGGGGCGGTGCGGGCGTGTCGTCGCAGGTTCTGGCCCTGGACGAAGAACGCCGCGCCGCGATCCATGCCGCCGAGACCGCGCAGGCCGACCAGAACAGCGCCTCCAAAAATGTGGGCAAGGCCAAGGCCAGCGGTGACGAGGCCGAGTTCGAGCGTCTGCGCGCGCTGGTGGGCGAGAAAAAGGCCGAGGTCGCGCAGATGCAGGCCCGCGCCAAGGCGCTGGACGAGGAGCTGACCGCGCTGCTGATGGGCGTGCCGAACCTGCCCTATGACGACGTGCCTGACGGCGCGGACGAGGCCGACAATGTCGAGATCAAGCGTTGGGGCACCCCGCGCAGCTTCGATTTCACCCCGCGCGAGCATTACGAGCTTGAGGGCGTGATCCCCGGCATGGATTTCGAAACCGCGGCGAAACTCTCGGGCAGCCGATTTGTCGTGCTCTCGGGCGGGGTCGCGCGGGTGCACCGGGCGCTGGCGCAGTTCATGCTCGACACCCATATCGAACAGCACGAGCTGGCCGAAACCTGGACGCCGGTGCTGGTGCGCGACGAGATGATGCAGGGCACCGGGCAGCTGCCGAAATTCGGCGAGGACAGCTACAAGACCACCAACGGCTGGTGGCTGGTGCCGACGGCCGAGGTGACGCTGACCAATATCGTCAACGGGCTGACGGTGGACGAAGGCTACCTCCCCCGCCGCTACGTCGCGCATACCCAGTGCTTCCGGTCCGAGGCGGGCAGCGCCGGCCGCGACACCGCGGGCATGCTGCGCCAGCACCAGTTCGAAAAGGTCGAGATGGTGTCGGTCACCCATCCCGACCAGTCCGACGCCGAACACGCCCGGATGACCGGCTGCGCCGAGGCCATCCTCGAGGCACTGGAACTGCCCTACCGGACGGTCGTGCTCTGCACCGGCGACATGGGCTTTGGCGCGCGCCGCACCCATGACATCGAGGTCTGGTTGCCCGGGCAGAACACCTACCGCGAGATCAGCTCGGTCTCGACCTGCGGGGATTTCCAGGCCCGGCGGATGAACGCCCGGATGAAACCGGCAGGCGGCGGCAAACCGGAGTTCCTGCACACGCTGAACGGGTCCGGCCTGGCCGTGGGCCGCGCGCTGATCGCGGTCCTGGAAAACGGCCAGCAGGCGGATGGATCGGTTCAGCTGCCTGCGGCGTTGCACCCTTGGCTGCGCGGAAAGACCACGCTGACCGCGCAAGGGGAGCTTGCCTGACATGACGCGTATCTGGTCGATCCTGCTGTTGCTGGCGGCGCTGGCCTTTGCCGCCTCTCCCTGGCTGGCATCCGGGTTCAACGGGTTCGAGGCGGACCAGTTCCCGGTACCGCAGAACGACCCGCCGGTGCAGCCTGCGGGATATGCCTTTGCGATCTGGGGGCTGATCTATGCCTGGCTGATCGCGGGTGCGGGATTTGGCGCGGTGAAGCGCGGCGACGATCCGGACTGGGCCGCGATGCGCCCGCCGCTGTTTGCCAGCCTGGCGCTGGGGGCCTTCTGGCTGCCGCTGGCGCAGGTGTCGCCCGGCTGGGCGACGCTGCTGATCTGGGTGATGCTGGGCACCGCCCTCCTGTCGCTTTTCAGAGTCGGTGACACCGACAGGTGGTGGCAGCAGGCACCGGTTGCCATCTACGCGGGCTGGCTTACGGCAGCGAGTTCGGTGTCGATCGGCCTGATGCTCGCGGGCTACGGCCTGCTGCCGGAAACGCCCGCTGCGCTTATCGCGCTCAGCATCGGGCTGGCCATCGCGCTTACCGTGCAATACCGCCTGCACCGCGCGCCGGAATACGGCATCACGGTGATCTGGGCGCTGGTCGGCGTGATCGTCGCCAACACCGGCCCGATCAACATTGCGGTGGTGGGGCTGGCCGTTCTCGGGATTCTCGCGATCCTCGCCCTGCGCGGCACCGATACCGAGTGATCGCCAGTCTCTGCTTTCTCTGCCATGCGCGCGCCGCTCAGGACCGGCGCGGCCCCTTGCCCAGATGCTTGGTCAGCGCCCCGGCGTTGACCTTGCGACGGCCCTTGTAGGGATTCTTGTCCGACTGGCCGCGCATATGCAGCCGGATCGGTGTGCCGGGCATGTCAAAATCGTCGCGCAACCCGTTGACAAGATAGCGGGAATAGCTGCTGGGCATCTTGTCCGGATGGGAACACATCACCACGAACCCCGGCGGCCGCGTCTTGGCCTGGGTCATGTAGCGCAGCTTGATCCGCTTGCCTTGCGGCGCGGGCGGCGGGTGCTGTTCCAGCATCCCCGCCAGCCAGCGGTTGAGCTGCGCGGTACTGACCCGGCGGTTCCAGACTCGGTGCGCCTTGAGGATCGCGGCGTGCAGCCGGTCGAGCCCCCGGCCCGTCTTGGCCGACACCGTGACCAGCGGCGCGCCGCGCAGCTGCGGCAGCAGGCGGGTGAACTCTTCGCGCAGCATCCGCAGCTTGGCCTGCTTGTCGTCCTCCACATCCCACTTGTTGACAGCCACCACCACGGCACGGCCTTCGCGTTCGGCCAGATCGGCGATGCGAAGATCCTGCTGCTCGAACGGGATGGCGGCGTCCAGCAGCACCACCACGACCTCGGCAAACTTGACCGCGCGCAGCCCGTCGGAGACCGACAGTTTCTCGAGCTTTTCCTGCACCTTGGCCTTTTTACGCATGCCAGCGGTGTCGAAAATCCGCATCGGCACCCCGTCCCAGTCGGTGCGCACGGAAATCGCGTCGCGGGTGATGCCCGCCTCGGGACCAGTCAAAAGCCGCTCTTCGCCGACGATCTGGTTGATCAGGGTGGACTTGCCCGCGTTGGGGCGACCCACGACGGCGATTTGCAGCGGCTTGGCGGCGGTGATGGGGCGCGGCGCGTCCTCGTCCTCTTCGCCGACATCCACATCCAGTTCGGGCGCCTCGCTTTCGGCCTCGCGGGCCTTTTCCTCGTAGGCGTCGGCCAGCGGCATCAGCTGCGCATAGAGGTCGTTGAGCCCTTCGCCATGTTCGGCAGAAAGCCGCACCGGCTCGCCCAGGCCCAGCCCGTAGGCTTCGATCACGCCTGCGTCCGCCGCCGATCCCTCGCCCTTGTTGGCGGCAAGGATCACGTGTTTTGATCGCTTGCGCAGTATTTCGGCAAAGATTTCGTCGGTCGGGGTGACCCCGGCCCGGGCGTCGATCATGAAGAGGCAGATGTCGGCCATGTCGACAGCGCGTTCGGTGAGCTTGCGCATCCGGCCTTGCAGCGACTCGTCCGTCGCCTCCTCAAGCCCGGCGGTGTCGATCACGGTAAAGCGCAGGTCGCCCAGCCGCGCCTCGCCCTCGCGCAGGTCGCGGGTCACGCCGGGCTGGTCGTCGACCAGCGCCAGGCGTTTGCCGACAAGGCGGTTGAACAGCGTGGACTTGCCCACATTGGGGCGGCCCACAATGGCGAGGCTAAAACTCATTTCGAGGCTCCGGCAGGCGTCAGTCTGCCCGCGTAGCGCATTTCGCCGCTAACGGAAAGCGTGCAATTGCCCCTTGGACGACACGACGTAGAGCACACCGCCCGCCACGATGGGCCGCGTGGTTGCCCCGCCGTCGATGGGCGTGGTGCCCACAAGCGCGCCGTTGGTGGGGTCGAAAGCCCGTAGGAACCCGTCCGATCCGGCCACGATCAGCCGCCCGTTCGCAAGGATCGGCCCGTGCTGCGCGTAAAAGCTGTCGCGCCGGGTCTGCGGTTTGCGGCTGGGTTCATAGCCGGGCAGATTGACTGCCCAGATGCGGCTGCCGTCGGTGGCATCGAGCCGGATCAGCTGGTTCCGGTCAGAGACGAAGTAGACCGAATCGCCACCGGGCCAGACCGGATTGAGTGCCCCGTCGCGCGCGGTCCAGCGCCGTTCGCCATTGCCCACGTCAAAGGCCACGACGCGGCCCGAATAGTTGCCCACATAGACCGTATCGCCGTCGATCAGCGGATCACCGGTGATGTCGTCGATCTTGGCAATGGTAAATCCGGGCCGGGTGCCCGCGACATCGGCATTCCAAAGCCGCAGACCGCCTTGGCGGAAGGCCGATTGCAGGGTGCCGTCGCCAAAGGAAAAGATCACCCGCGTGTCGTTGACCGCAGGCGCCGGGGCGCCCGCGACGTTGTTCACGTCGCCGACGCCGGAGATCTGCCAGCGCACGCGCCCCGAATCCGCCTCGATCGCCCAGCCGATGCTGTCGCCCGAGGTTACGTAGACCACGCCGTCATAGAAGGTCGGCGCACCGGTGGCGGTGTTATCGACACGCTGGGTCCAGATTTCCTGCCCCGTCGCGGGATCGAGCGCCGTGACCGTGCCAAAGCCCGAGGCGGCATAGATGCGCCCCCCGCCCGAGGACAGCCCGCCGCCCTGGGCCTGGCTGTTGTCGTCCCGCAGCGGCGTCAGATCGTGGGTCCAGAGCACCTGACCGGAGGTCGAGAGGGCGGTCACCAGATGCGCGGAATCCATCGTGTAGATGCGCCCGCCATCAGCGATGGGATCGGTGTTGAGCCGGACCCGGCGCTTGTCGCCCTGCCCGATGGACACGGACCAGAGCGGGCGCAGGCTGCCCGACGACAGGGCGGCATTGTCGGTGCGGAACGCGGGGCTTACGGGGCTTTGCGGCCAGTTGGCGTTGGCCCGCACCCCCGGCAGCGACACCGCGCGCACGGTGTTCTCGGGGTCGACCTCGACCTCGCCGCCCTGCAGACCGGCACGGATGTTGAGCCGCTCGCCCGGCAGGATCGCCTCGGGTTCGGTACAGGCCGCCGCCAAAAGGGTCAGCCCTGCCAGACCGGCCTTGATCGTGAGATTTCGCACTCTTCCTGCCCCCGTGGTCGGTTCGGTCTTCATTGGTTCCGGATCACGCTGCCCCGAGCGACCCGCCCAGGGCCACAATCAACTGAGACGCCCGGCGGCGCAAGCCTGCCGTGACCTCGGAATCCGCAAGGATCGCCTGCAGCCGGGTCAGCGCCGCATCCGGTGCGCCGGTTTCGATCTCGATCAGCGCCAGCTGTTCCTCGGCCAGAAGCCGCAGCGGATTGCCGGGCGTGGTCAGCGCCTCGAACCCGATGCGGCGCTCGTCCGCATCCATGCTGTCCTGCGCCTGCACCAGCGCCTTGAACGACGCGATCTGGCGGTAAATTTCCGGCACCTCGCCCGAGGTGGCCACGTCCTGCAGCGTCTGGGCTGCGGCATCGCCGGCGTCTTCGCTGGCCTGTTCGGCCGCGATCAGCATGTCGAGCACGACCGCCGACTCAGGCTTGGGCGGGTCGATGGCCTGCAGCGCCGTCACGCGGTCGGCAGAGTCGGTTTGTTCGAGCGCGGCCAGGATCGCATCGCCGAAGGCCTGCGAAGCAGACCGGTCCTGCGCGATGCGATATTCGCGCCAGGCGGCCCCCGCGACCAGCACCAGCACCGCCAGTACCGCGATCCAGCCATAGCGGCGCATCAGCCGGAACAGCCGGTCGCGCCGGACCTCTTCCGAAACTTCGTCGATAAAACTGTCGGTGTCGCTCACCCGGGGCCTCTTTGGTTCAGACGTTCGCCCCCTCTTAACCGCTGCGGCAATCGCTGCCAAGGCGTGAGCGCGCCGTGCATTTGCCGCCGCGCCGCTGCCTGCATTTCCGGCACGATCCGCCGGGTCCTGCGACATTTGCAGTCGCGCCCGGGGGCGCGCCTTGAGGTTACAGTCAGAATTCTTTAATCTGAACCGAACAGTTTACCGTATCACGGTCAGACCATTTGGTGTATGCGCGCCGCGAACGGCTTTGAACAGGACTTTGGACATATGCGGATCGTACCGATCATCACGGCCCTTCTGGTGGCTGGACTGCTTTATGGCATCGTGATCGAGCGTGAGCGGCTGTTGCAGTTCGCCCGCGACCTGAGCCCGACCGCCGCGGCCCCCTCCCCCGAAATGGCCACCGACGTGACCGAGGAAGAGCCCCCCGCCGAAGAGGCCGCAGCCGAACCGCAGGCACCCGCAGAGGGGGCCGTCGGGGTGATCGCCATGCGCTCTGCCGCGCAGGAGATTGACAGCGCGGTGGTGCTGCGCGGCGAAACCCAGCCCGACCGGCAGGTCGATGTGCTGGCCGAGGTATCGGGCAAGGTGATCTCGACCCCGCTGCGCAAGGGCGCCTTTGTCGACGAGGGCCAGACGCTGTGCGAGCTTGATCCCGGCACCACGCTGGCCTCTCTGGCCGAGGCAGAGGCGCGGCTGTCCGAGGCCCAGGCGCAGATCCCCGAGGTCGAGGCCCGCGTGCCCGAGGCAGAGGCGCGGCTGGAAGAGGCCAAGGCGCGGCTGGAAGAGGCGCGGATCAACGCCAACGCCGCCGCCAAGCTGAGCGAGGGCGGCTTTGCCAGCGACACCCGCGTCGCCAATACCGAAGCCGCGGTGCGCAGCGCCGAGGCCGGTGTGAGCAGCGCCGAGGCGGGGCTCAAGGCCGCCCGGTCCGGCATGCAGGGCGTCGAAGCGGCAATCGAAAGCGCCGAGGCGGCGATGGCCCGGGCGCAGACCCAGATCGACCATCTGACCATCACCGCGCCCTTTGCCGGGGTGCTGGAAACCGATACCGCAGAGCTTGGCACCCTCATGCAAAGCCAGGGGGGCAACGCGCTTTGCGCCACGATCCTGCAGCTTGATCCGCTCAAGCTCGTGGCTTTCGTGCCGGAAACCCAGGTCGGCCGCATTGAGGTCGGCGCGACGGCGGGTGCGCGGCTGACCGAAGGCGGCGACATCTCCGGAAAGGTCACGTTTCTGTCGCGCAGCGCCGACATGATGACCCGCACCTTCCGCGTTGAAATCACCGTGCCAAACCCAGATCTGCGCCTGCGCAGCGGCCAGACGGCCGAAATCGCCATCCAGGCCGACGGCGCGATGGCGCATCTGATCCCGTCGTCGGCGCTGACGCTGGATGACCAGGGCACGCTGGGCGTGCGCACCGTCGATGACGACAGCCTTGCCCGGTTCATGCCGGTCACGCTGATGCGCGACACCCGCGACGGCGTCTGGGTCACCGGCCTGCCCGACAGCGTCAACGTGATCACCGTGGGGCAGGAATACGTCACCGACGGGGTCGCCGTGGCGCCCAGCTACGAGGATGTGATCCAATGACCGGAATCGTCGACTGGGCCGCGGGCCGCGCCCGCATGGTCATCGCCTTCATCGTCCTGTCGCTGGTGGTGGGCGCCTATTGTTATGTCTCGCTTCCGAAAGAGGGCGAGCCGGATATCGAAATCCCCGCGCTTTTCGTCAGCGTGCCCTTCCCGGGCATTTCAGCCGAGGATTCCGAAACCCTGCTGGTCAAGCCGATGGAGACGGAGCTGGCCGATCTCGACGGGCTCAAATCGCTCGGTGCCACCGCCGCCGAAGGCTATGCCGGGATGTCGATGGAGTTCGAATTCGGCTGGGACAAGACCAAGATCATGGCGGACGTGCGCGATGCCATGACCAAGGCGCAGGCGCAATTTCCCGCCGGGGCCGAACAGTATTCGATCAACGAGATCAACTTTTCCGAATTTCCGATCATCATCGTGAACCTGACCGGCCCGGTGCCCGAACGCACCATGGCGCGCGTCGCCAAGGACCTTCAGGACCGGCTCGAGGCGCTGGACGCGGTGCTCGAGGCCGGGATCGCGGGCAACCGCGACGAGATGCTCGAGGTGGTGATCGACCCGCTGCGGCTGGAATCCTACAACGTCACCGCGGGTGAGCTGATCAATGTGGTGCAGAACAACAATCAGCTGATTGCGGCGGGCGAGGTCGAGACCACGCAAGGCGCCTTCAGCGTCAAGATCCCCAGCAGTTTCGACGAACAGCGCGATGTCTACGACCTGCCCGTCAAGGTCAATGGCGACCGGGTCGTGACCCTGGGCGATCTGGCGACGATCAACCTGACCTTCGAGGACCGCACCGGCACGGCGCGGTTCAACGGCGAAAACACCGTTGCCCTGCAGGTGGTCAAGCGCAAGGGCTTCAACCTTATCGACACGGTGGCGCTGATCAAGGACGAGGTCGCCGCCGCGCGCGCCGAATGGCCCGCCGAACTGCAGGCCGCCGTATCGGCCGGCACCAGCAACGACCAAAGCCGCCAGGTCGACAGCATGGTGCGCCAGCTTGAAGGGTCGGTTCTGACCGCCATCGCGCTGGTGATGATCGTGGTCCTGGCCGCCCTGGGCACGCGGCCCGCGCTGCTTGTGGGCTTTGCCATCCCGACGTCGTTCCTGCTGTGTTTTGCCTTTCTCGCGCTCATGGGGGTGAGCGTGTCGAACATCGTCATGTTCGGCCTGATCCTTGCCGTGGGGATGCTGGTCGACGGGGCCATCGTGGTGGTGGAATATGCCGACAAGCGCATTTCCGAAGGCTCGGGCCCGATGCACGCCTATGTTGAGGCGGCCAAGCGGATGTTCTGGCCGGTGGTGAGTTCGACCGCCACGACGCTTTGCGCCTTTCTGCCGATGCTGTTCTGGCCCGGGGTGCCAGGCGAATTCATGGGCATGCTGCCGGTCACGCTGATCTTCGTGCTGTCGGCGTCGCTGGTTGTGGCGCTGGTCTATCTGCCGGTCATGGGCGGCGTCACGGGGCGGTTTTCGCGCCAGCTGAACAATGCCACAGCCGCCCTGAAACGCGGCACGCCCTGGATCCTGCGCGCGGCACTGGTGCCGGTGGTGCTGCTGGGGCTGTTCACCGGGGCGATGATGGTGCTGAACCCCAGCTATCTCTTTCCCGCCATCGCACCCGGCTTTGCAGGCATGATCCCCGGGATCGTGATCTTCCTGATCTTCGCGGTGCTGGCCTCCATCGTGCTTGACGCGGCGCGGATCGAACGGCGGCGCAAGCGGATCGACGGGCGCAGCCGCCGCACGCCGTTCGGCTGGTTCATCAAGCTGATTGCCGGAAACCCGGTGATGCCGCTGGTGACCATCGGCGCGGTCGGGTTCTTCGTTGTCAGCGTCTTCACCTATTTCGGCCAGCACAACAACGGCGTGGAATTCTTTGTGGAATCCGAACCCGAACAGGCGCTGATCTATGTCCGCGCGCGCGGCAACCTAAGCCTTGCCGAAAAGGATGCGCTGCTGCAGCGGGCCGAACGGATCGCGCTGGCGCATCCCGGCATTCGGTCGGTGTTTGCCTTCGCGGGCGAAGGCGGCCTGGGTAACAACACCGGCGGCGCGCAGGCGCCCGCCGATACCATCGGGCAGGTGCAGATCGAAACCATCCCGTGGGAGGAACGCGCCGACCGGCCCGAGCTGGACGGCGACATCGTCCTCGATGAGTTGAGTGCCGAACTGGACAAGCTGCCGGGCGTGCAGACCGAGATCCTGAACCTCGCGCAGGGGCCATCGAACGGCAAGCCGCTGCATCTGCGGATCATGGGGAACAACTGGGACCGGTTGCTTGAGGGCGCCGCCATCGCCCGCGCACAGTTCGAGGCGACGCCGGGCCTGACCCTGATCGAGGACACCCGCCCCCTGCCCGGCATCGACTGGCAGATCGACGTCGACGTGGAAAAGGCCGGGCGCTATGGCGCCGACGTGGCCACCGTGGGCGCGATGGTGCAGCTGGTGACGAGGGGCATCCTGCTCGACACCATGCGGGTCGACAGTTCGGACGAGGAAATCGACATCCGCGTGCGTCTGCCCGAAAAGGACCGGGTGCTGTCGACCCTCGATTCGCTGAAAGTGCGCACCGCCGACGGTCTGGTGCCGCTGTCGAACTTCGTGACCCGTCAACCAGTCGCCAAGCTGGCCGAGATCAGCCGCATGGATCAGAAACGCTATTTCGACGTGAAGGCCGATGTGACGCCGAACCTTGCCACGCTGGTGCGCGACGGCGACGGCGGCCCCGAGATTGTCGCCAGCCTGCGCGTGCTGGAAGACGGCGCCGCGCCCGCCGATGGCGCAAAGGTGCTGACCGGCCCCGCGGGCGGACGCTTCACGCTGTTTGACGCGCCCGACGGCATCACTGTGGACAGCCTGCAAACGGCGCTGGACGCGGGCGATCTGCGCACCGTACCGCTGAACGCGAACGAACGGATCGGCGTGCTGACCCAATGGCTCGACACCGATCCGCTGCCCAACGGGCTGGAATGGGAATGGACCGGCGATCAGGAAGAACAGGCGGAAAGCCAGGCCTTCCTGGGCAATGCCTTTGCCGCCGCGTTGGGGCTGATGTTCATCATCCTGCTGGCGCAATTCAACAGCTTCTACAATGCCGTGCTGGTGCTGCTGGCGGTGATCCTGTCGACCACGGGCGTGCTGATCGGCATGCTGGTGATGGACCAGACCTTCAGCATCATCATGACCGGCACCGGCATCGTGGCACTGGCGGGGATCGTGGTGAACAACAACATCGTGCTGATCGACACCTATCAGGACTATGCCCGCTTCATGCCGCGGATCGAGGCGATCGTGCGCACCGCGGAGGACCGGATCCGCCCGGTGCTGCTGACCACGATCACCACGATGGCGGGCCTTGCGCCGATGATGTTCGGGCTGAGCCTGGATTTCTTCGCAGGTGGCTATTCCATCGACAGCCCCACGGCGCTGTGGTGGAAACAGCTGGCCACGGCGGTGGTCTTCGGCCTGGGGATCGCGACGGTGCTGACGCTGGTCTTTACCCCGTCGATGCTGGCCCTGCGGGTCTGGATCACCACCTACGCGACCTGGGTCGCGCGGCTGCTGGCACGGATGAGCATGGGACGGTCGAGCCGCGCGGCGCGCGACTGGGCGATCCAGAAGGCCGCGAAACGCATCAAGTCCCCGGAAATCCTGTGGGAGGAAAGCGACCCGGTATCGCCCCTTTCCACCGGTCAGGGCAGCGCCCCGCTACGCGCGGCGGAATAGCCGTGACGCCACGTTCGCCTGCGGCGCGGCGGGCCGTGCTGGTAGGATTTACAGATCGGGTGATTCGCGTTTATGACGCGCTTCACCGGTTCCGGCCGCTGCCCACTGCAGCATTGGTCACAGCTGCGGAAACAATGCCGCAGCAGCACGGGAAACTGTCTGCGGTGCGGCGTAGGAATGTGGCAAAATTAGGTCGCGGCGGCGTTTTGGGGTAGGTCCATTCGGGGCTTTGAAAGGATACACTGACATGAAGGCACTCGTTTCTAAATTCGCCCTTGCGGCTGTCGTCTATCCGATGTCGACACTCGCCGCATCGGCGCAGTCTTACAGCTGGTGGAACTACTGGAGCAACTGGGGCGGGTCCGGCTCGTCCGGCGGATCGACCGGGTCGACGGGTTCGACCGGCGGCACCACGAGCTCGGTGCCCGAGATCGACGCCTCCACCGGCCTGCTGGCCCTGGCTGCGGTTGCTGCCGCGCTGGCACTGGCCTGGGAAATCAAGCGCCGCCGTTCGGCCTGATTTCAACATTCAGGAACAGACAAAAAAGGGTGCGCCGCGGGCGCGCCCTTTTTTCGTGCGCGCAGGCCGATGCAGGTCAGATCAGCGCCCAATCGCCGCGCCACAGCGCAACCAGCGCGATCAGCAGGTTGGCCACGCCATGGGCCACGATCGCATCGGTCAGCCGCCCGCGCCGCAGCATTACCAGCGCCAGCACCACGCCCGCCAGTCCCGCCGCGACGATCCGCCCGTGCAACAGCCCGAAAAGCGCCGAGGACACGGCCACTGCCGCGATCCTTGAGGCGAGCGTGCCGGAATCGAGCCGCGCCAGGACGTAACCACGAAAGAACGCCTCTTCGACCACGGGCACCAGCATGGCAGTACCGACGATCCGGCAGATGATCCAGGCGGTCAGCGCAACCGGCCCCAACGCGGCGATGGCGGAATTCGCGCTCCCCTCTCCCACCGGAGCGAGCGCGATCCAGAACACCGCGATGCCCAGCCCCGCCGCGATGGCCAGCGGGTCGAACGCCCAGTCTAGCGCCGCAAAGGCCGCGCGGAAGTACAAGAGCGCCCCCGCCAGCGCCAGCGCCTGCAGCGGGTATCCCAGCGCCGGGTCGGCAAAGAACGCCTGCACCACGATGCCCGACACCATGAAGACGATGAAAGGCACGATCCGCGCCACCGACCAGTCCTGCCGCAGCGGCGGTGCTGTGCCGCGCGCCACCGGCGCGGCGCGGTGCAGCCACGGGATGGCCTGCACCACCACCAGCACCCCCAGCGCCAGCACCGTGAAGAAAAGCCATCCGGCAAAGCTGTGAAACCCGTTCACGGCCAATTCCGGCGACACCCGCGCCCCGATCAGGATCAGCGCAGAAATGCGGATAATGTTGAAGACCCAGCTGCACAGCAGCGCCAGCGGCAGCACCACGCCCCAGAATCGCAAGGGCCGCAGCGTGTCGCGAAAGAGGATGGCATAGATCGTCAGGAACCCCGTGATCAGCG
Source organism: Thalassococcus sp. BH17M4-6 (assembly GCF_049323015.1). Lineage (NCBI taxonomy): Bacteria > Pseudomonadati > Pseudomonadota > Alphaproteobacteria > Rhodobacterales > Roseobacteraceae > Thalassococcus > Thalassococcus sp. BH17M4-6. The sequence continues at coordinate 32,300 of NZ_JBMPGU010000013.1, read as the reverse complement.
CAAAGCCTTCGATGCCCGAACACTGGCTTGCCACCTCGACGACAAAGCCGTCCGACCCGATGAGCGCGAATTCCGGCTGCACCACCACGTCGCGGCTGATCAGCGACAGAGTGATGGCTGTCGCAAAGAAGGTCAGCCGCGACAGCAGATCGACGGACCAGAGCGGTTCGAGCGCGGTGGCAAGGTCCGGGATGAGCAGCGCCAGCGCGAGGATGCTGAGCTGCGTGAACCGCTGGGCGCGCAGCCACGTGACCCAATGCGCAGGCGGCATCAGCCAGAAAAGCCCGCCCATGGCGGCCAGCAGCGCGCCCGCGACAAGGCAGGCAAAGATCGGCGCGAACTGGGCGTTCACCTCGGCCGCCGAGACAAAGAGCAGCGGTGCGAAGATCAGCACGAGACCTGCCAGATGCACCCCCAGCCAGCCACGCGCGCCAGGGGCGGCCGACAGATCGCGCAGCTGGTGCCAGATCGCGGGCCGTGCAAACAACAGAATGCCGAGGGCGGCAAAGACACTGGCGGCGCGCACCACAAGCCCGCGCAAGGCCCGGCAGGCGCCTTCGATGCTTGTCAGCCGACATTCGACAGAGGTCAGGACCTGAAACACGAGGATGATCGCGCAAAGTTCCAGAACGAACAGCGCGAAAATCCACAAAATCCGCTTGTTCAAACTTCACGCCCCGCGTTCAATGCCGTTTCGGCGCAAAGTATTACCCGCGAAAGCCGGTCATTCCATGGCCATTCCGTGGAATTTGACAGCCTGTTGCGCGGCTTGCGGCACGTCAGGCCGCGTCGTCCTCTTCCGCCTGCTGGCGCTGCCACAGCTGGGCATAGCGGCCACGCGCGGCCAGAAGATCGTCGTGCGTGCCCTCCTCGACCACCTGCCCCGCCTCAAGCACGACGATCCGGTCGGCGTCGGAAATGGTCGACAGCCGATGCGCGATGGTGATCACGGTGCGCCCCTCGGCGGCGACGCGCAGCGCGCCCTGGATTTCCGCCTCGGTTTCGGTGTCCAGCGCGCTCGTCGCCTCGTCCAGCAGCAGGATCGGCGGGTTCTTGAGCAGCGTGCGCGCGATGCCGACCCGCTGTTTCTCGCCGCCCGACAGCTTCAGCCCGCGTTCGCCCACCATGGTGTCATAACCCTCGGGCAGGCTTTCGATAAAGCCGTGGATCTGCGCGGCGCGGGCGGCTGCGACAATCTCGTCCTGCGTGGCGCCATCGCGGCCGTAGGCGATGTTGTAACGGATCGTGTCGTTGAAAAGCACCGTATCCTGCGGGACGACGCCGATGGCGTCATGCAGGCTGGTTTGCGTGACGTCGCGCAGGTCCTGCCAGTCGATGGTCAGCTTGCCGCCCGACACGTCGTAGAAGCGGAAAAGCAGCCGCCCGATGGTGGATTTGCCCGCCCCCGACGGGCCCACCAGCGCAACGTTCTGCCCTGCCCCCACCTGCAGCGACACGCCCCGCAGGATCGGCCGGTCCGGGTCATAGCCAAAGGTCACATCCTCGAACCGCACGACGCCGCCGCCGACCTGCAAGGCGGGCGCGCCGGGTTTGTCGCTGACCTCGGGCGGTTGTTCCAAAAGGTCGAACATCTGGCCCATGTCGACCAGCGCCTGGCGGATTTCGCGGTAGACCGTGCCCAAGAAGTTCAGCGGCATGGTGATCTGGATCATGTAAGCGTTGACCATCACGAAATCCCCCACGGTCAGCGCGCCCGACTGAACCCCCATCGCGGCCATGACCATCACCGCCACCAGCCCGCCGGTGATCAGCAGGCTTTGCCCGAAGTTGAGAAACGACAGCGACGTGGCGGTCTTGACCGCCGCGGCCTCGTATTGCTGCATGGCGCTGTCATAGCGGGCGGCCTCGCGCCCCTCGGCCCCGAAATACTTGACCGTCTCGAAATTCAACAGGCTGTCTATGGCCTTCTGATTGGCGTCGGTGTCCTGTTCGTTCATCACCCGGCGCAGCTTCACACGCCATTCGGTCACCGCGAAAGTGAACCAGACATAAAGCGCGATGGTCAGCGCCACGACCACCAGATACCAGATATCGAAAAGGAAAAAGAGCACGATGCCGATCAGCAAAAGCTCCAGCACCAGTGGCCCGATGCTGAAGAGCAGGAACCGCAGCAGGAAATCCACGCCCTTGACGCCGCGTTCGATGATACGGCTCAGCCCGCCGGTCTTGCGGGTGATATGATAGCGCATCGACAGGCGATGGATGTGGGTAAAGGTCTCCAGCGCCAGGGTGCGCAGCGCCCGCTGCCCCACCCGGGCAAAGACCGCATCGCGCAATTGCTGAAATCCCACGGTCATCAGCCGCGCCATGCCGTAGGCGACGGTCAGCCCGACGGCGCCAAGGGCAAGGTCCGACACCTCGCCGCTCAGGCTGTCGACGGCGGATTTGTAGAACCAGGGCGTCGCCACGGCGATAAGCTTGGCCACCAGCAGGAATGCCATCGCAATCGACACCCGCACGCGCACCCACCTGGGTTCGCGCGGCCACAGGTACGGGCCGACCCGGCGGATCGTGCGCCAGCCCGATGCCCGTTCCTGGGCGGCCAGTTCTGCGGCAGAGGTTTCGGGCGGCATCGACATTCCTTCATCAGCGCCCGCTCGGGATAGACCGCGCGGTTCAGATTGACCAGCCCTGCACCGCGTGGCGCGTCGCCACGGCTGCGGCGTTTCTGGCCGACTCAGTACCGGCTACGGCCGCCCCGTGCCGCGTTTGCGCTGCGGAAAATCGCGGCATGGCAGGGCCAATGCGACCGCCGGCGCCCGCAATTCCAACAATTGTATGCGAAGGTATGCAAAAAAGTGTCGCAGGCACCGTTTGTTTGCCATCGGGCGGTAGACCTGAGCATCCAGACCAGCTAAGCGAGGGGCAATCTGACAGAAAGGCGTGCATATCATGGCTGACCAGAACACCCCCGACATCATCTATACCAAGGTGGACGAAGCGCCCGAGCTCGCCTCCTACTCTCTTTTGCCGATCATCCGCAGTTTCGCCGCCGCCGCCGGCGTGAGCGTCGGCATCAAGGACATTTCGCTGGCCGGGCGCATCATCGCGGCCTTTTCCGACCACCTGACCGAAGATCAGCGCCAAAGCGACGATCTGGCCGCCCTGGGCGAGCTGGTGAAGACGCCCGAGGCGAACGTGATTAAGCTGCCCAACATCTCGGCCTCGGTGCCGCAGCTGGTGGCGGCGGTCAAGGAACTTCAGGCACAGGGCTACGCCCTGCCCGACTATCCCGAATCGCCGGAAACGGACGAGGAAAAGGCCGTGCGCGCGCGCTATGACACGATCAAGGGGTCGGCGGTGAACCCGGTCCTGCGCGAAGGCAATTCGGACCGCCGCGCCGCCGCCGCGGTCAAGAAATACGCCCAGAACAACCCGCATCGCATGGGCGACTGGTCTGCCGACAGCAAGACCCGCGTGGCGACCATGGGGTCGGGCGATTTCTTCTCGAATGAGGTGTCGGCGACGCTGGACAGCGCTGCGACCGCCAAGATCGTGCACACCGCCGCCGACGGCACCGAAACCGTGCTCAAGGACGCGGTCAGCTATCCCGCAGGCACCGTGGTCGATGCCACCTACATGTCGGCCAGCGCGCTTGACGCCTTCCTTGCCGAAGAGATCGAAAAGACCAAAGCCGAAGGCACGCTCTTTTCGCTGCACATGAAGGCCACGATGATGAAGGTTTCAGACCCGATCATCTTTGGCCACGCGGTCAAGGCCTGGCTTGCCCCGGTGTTCGACCAGTACGGCGACAAGATGAAAGACCTGGGCGTCGATCCCAACGGGGGCCTGGGCGCGCTGCTGGACAAGGTCAAGGACGAGCCCGAGATCATGCAGGCCATCGAGGCGGTCCGCGACCAGCGCCCGCCGATGTACATGGTGAATTCCGACAAGGGCATCACCAACCTGCACGTGCCGTCCGACGTGATCATCGACGCGTCGATGCCCGCACTGATCCGCGCGGGCGGCAAGGGCTGGGGCCCGGACGGGAACGAGCATGACACCAATTGCGTCATCCCCGACAGCTCTTACGCGCCGGTCTATGACGAGACGATCAAGTACTTCAAGGAAACCGGCAAGCTGGATCCCGCGACCGCGGGCACGGTGCAGAACATCGGCCTCATGGCCCAGAAGGCCGAGGAATACGGCTCGCACCCCACCACGTTCGAAATCCCCGCCGACGGCACCGTGAAGATGGTGCTGGAGGATGGCACCGTGCTGCACGAACACAGTGTCAAGGCGGGCGACATCTGGCGCTCGGCCTCGGCCCGCAAGGCCCCGATCGAGGATTGGGTGCAGCTGGCCATCGACCGGCAAAAGGCCGAAGGCTGCGAGGCGATCTTCTGGCTGGATGCGAACCGCGCGCATGACGCGGAGCTCATCGCCTATGTCAAACCGATCCTCGAAGCCAAGGGCGTTGCGGACAAGTTCCAGATCATGGCGCCGCGCGAAGCGACCCGCCAGACACTGGAAACGATCCGGCAGGGCAAGACCTCGATCGCGATCACCGGCAACGTGCTGCGCGACTACCTGACCGACCTGTTCCCGATCCTGGAACTGGCGACCAGCGCCAAGATGCTTTCCATCGTCAAGCTGATGCAGGGCGGCGGGCTGTTTGAAACCGGTGCCGGCGGGTCCGCGCCCAAGCACGTGCAGCAACTGGTCGAGGAGAACCACCTGCGCTGGGATTCGCTGGGCGAATTCTGTGCGCTGGGGGAAAGCCTGAAGTTCCTGGCCGATGCCCGCGACAATGAAAAGGCCCGCGTGCTGGGCGAAGCGGTCGAGGTCGCAACGCAGGGTGTGCTGGACAACAACAAATCCCCCGACCGCAAGGTGGGTCAGCCCGACAACCGCGACAGCCACTACTACTTTGCCCTTTACTGGGCGCAGGCCCTGGCGGAGCAGTCGCAGGATGCCGAGCTTGCCGCGCATTTCGCCGGGATCGCCAAGGCGCTTGCCGAAAACGAGGAGAAGATCACCGCCGATTTCGCCGCCGTGCAGGGCGCACCCGTGGATATCGGTGGCTATTACCACCCGGACGAGGCAAAGACCGCCGCCGTCATGCGCCCGTCGCAGACGCTGAACGACATCATCGGTTAAAGACTTGACGCGGCCCCAGACAATCGTCGGGGCCGCGCCACAATTTCCAGGCCTTTCGGTATCGGCCGCGCCATATCGCGCATCGACGTTTGCCCTTGGCCTGCCGTCAGACTCAGCCCCATCCGTCAATCGCTTGCACCCCTGACCTGTGCTCCGAGGTTTATGTCCGGCGACCCGGTTGCGGCAATGCGCACGACCTCCTTGTCAATGTCCGCAGTATCGGATTTTCGAATTTCCCTGTTGAATGGAAACCGTGATACACGTGATCTTATTGCGATCATTCGAGGTCTGACAGGTTATTCAGATGACGTCACACGGGAATACCCACAGTCTGACCTGGCGTGTGTCGCCCGATCTGCTTGGGATCGTTAATCAGGATGGTGTTTTCATTGAAACCAACCCGGCGTGGCAAACCGTGCTGGGATGGTCCGAAGACGAAATCCGCAGCATGGTCTTTACCGATTTTCTACATCCCGACGATATGGAGCGGACCATCGCCCTGTTCGGCACTATGAAAAAAGGCGAACCGGCTCTGCATTTCGAAAACCAGTACCGCTGCAAGGATGGCAGCTATCGCTGGCTGTCCTGGGTCGCGGTGCCCGAGGGCGATATCTTTGTCTGCAGCGCGCGGGATGTGACGCGGGACAAGGCGCAGGCCCGGGCCCTGCAATCGTCCGAGGACGAGGCCCTGTTGCGCGAACAGTTCATCGCCATTCTGAGCCATGACCTGCGCAATCCGCTGGCCGCCATCGGGTCGGCGGTGCGGATTGCGGCGCGCCAGCCCCACGACGAAACCATCGCCAAGATGCTTGCCTCGATCCAGGGAAGCTCTGCCCGGATGGCCAAGCTCATCGACTACACGATGGATTTCGCACGGGCGCGCCTTGGCGGCGGCATTCCGGTGGACCTGCAGCCTTGCAACACCCTGTCGGACGGCTTCGAACGGGTGGTCGACGAAATCCGCCTGACCTTCCCGGAGCGTCAGATTGAAACCGCCTTTGCCTTCGAGGGGACGCTGGTGTGCGATGCGCCGCGGCTTGACCAGCTTTTGTCGAACCTCGTGGCCAACGCTGTCACGCATGGATCGCGGAACAAGCCGATCCTCGTCGCGACCGGGGCCGAGGGCGAGTGCTTTGTCCTCTCGGTGACGAACCCCGGCAAGAGGATCCCCGACAACATCCTGTCGAACCTTTTCAAGCCCTTCGAACGCGGCGATGAAAGCGCATCCCTGCAGGGGCTTGGGCTGGGGCTTTATATCGCCGACCAGATCGCAAAGGCGCATTCCGGCCAGATCAGCGCCACATCCGATGGCGACAACACGGTGTTCCGGCTGGAAATCCCGTTGCAGCAACCATCCTGACAGGCGCGGCAGAACGGCCGCGCCCTACTGGTTCGCCTGCTCAGCCTCCAACCGGCGGTAGGCCGCGACGTTGTCGTTATGCTCGGCCAAGGTTACGGCAAAGACGTGCCCATCGGACGGATCAAGCGTCTTGGCGACGAAGAACAGATAGTCCGCGCTGTCGGGATTGAGCGCCGCCTCGATGCTGGCGCGGCCCGGGTTGGCGATCGGCGTCGGCGGCAGCGCCGGGATCACGTAGGTGTTGTAAGGCGTCGCGGCGCGCAGTTCCGACTGGCGCAGACCCCGGCCCAGCACCCCCTGCCCCTTGGTGATGCCGTAGATCACCGTCGGGTCGGTCTGCAGGCGCATGCCCTGGTTCAGACGGTTAATGAACACGCTCGCCACCTGTTCGCGTTCGGTGGGGATGCCGGTTTCCTTCTCCACGATCGACGCCAGGATCAGCGCCTCTTCGGGGCTTTCGAGCGGCAGGCCCGGCGCGCGGTCCTGCCAGGCGCGGGTCAGGATGACCTCTTGCGCCTGCTGCATCCGGTCGATGACAGACGCCAGCGTGTCGCCGGGCACCACCTCATAGCTGTCGGGCGCAAGCGAGCCTTCGGCGGGCACCTCTTCGACATCGCCCTCGAGCACGTCCATCTGGCGCAGCTCTTCCACCACCTGCCAGCTGGTCACGCCTTCGGCCAGCGCGATGCGGTAGCGGGTGTCGGCCTGCTGGCGGACCTGCTGATACGCCTCCGGCGCCTCGCCCTCGGCGGGGTCAAATTCGGCGACTTCCTCGAACCGGCCGGTAGCGGGGTCGAGTTCGCGGACCTGGACGCTCGCGCGGGTGATACCGACGCGGTAGACGACCTCGGTCCCGCAGGTGCTGGCCCCGCCGCGGGTCACGATGTCGACGATTTCGGACATCGACGCGCCTTCGGGCACGAGGAAACTGCCGGCCTTCAGATCGCTGGTCTTGTCGGCGTAATCCGCGCCCAGCCGGAACAGCATGCCGCTGCTGACGGCGTTCTGGCTGACCAGTTCGTCGGACACGCGGCGAAAGTTCGACCCGCGCTCGACCTGCAGGCAGATCGGCGCGTCCAGCGGCCCGGCGGTGTCGTATTCCGACTGCGCCCAGATCAGTGCGCCGCCGAAGAGAAACACCAAAACGACAAGAAAGCTCAGGGCGTTAGACGCGATGTTGCGCCACATCAGCTGGCCTTTCCGAAGATCACGCTGGCGTTGGTGCCGCCAAAGCCAAAGGAATTCGACAGGGCATAGGTGATGTCGCGGGGGCGCTTGGCATTGGGGGCCAGGTCGACCTTCGACTCCACCGCCGGGTTGTCGAGGTTGATGGTCGGCGGCGCGACCTGGTCACGGATCGCGAGGATGGCAAAGATCGCCTCGATCGCGCCCGCGGCGCCCAGCAGGTGCCCGGTGGCGGACTTGGTCGAGGACATGGTCACCTTCGACACCGCGTCGCCCAGCATCCGCTCGACCGCGGCCAGTTCGATGACATCCGCCATGGTCGACGTGCCGTGCGCGTTGATGTAATCCAGATCGCCCGGCTCCAGCCCGGCCTTGCCTAGGGCCGCACGCATCGACCGTTCAGCCCCGTCGCCGTCGGACGCGGGCGCGGTGATGTGATAGGCGTCGCCCGACAGGCCATAGCCGCAGACCTCGGCATAAATATGCGCGCCGCGTGCCTTGGCGTGTTCGTACTCCTCAAGCACCACGATACCAGCGCCTTCGCCCATGACAAAGCCGTCGCGGTCGGCGTCATAGGGGCGGCTGGCCTTGGTGGGATCGTCGGCGCGGCCCGTAGACAGCGCCTTGCAGGCGTTGAAGCCGGCGATGCCGATCTCGGAAATCGCGGCCTCTGCCCCGCCCGCGATCATCACGTCGGCATCGCCGTCCTTGATCAGCCGCGCAGCATCGCCGATGGCATGCGCGCCTGTGGAACAGGCCGTCACGACCGAATGGTTCGGCCCCTTGAAGCCGTAGCGGATCGACACGTTGCCCGAGATCAGGTTGATCAGCGCGCCCGGAATGAAGAACGGGCTCACGCGGCGCGGGCCCTTGTCCCGGATCAGCAGCGCGGTTTCGGCGATGGAATTCAGCCCGCCGATGCCCGATCCGATCATCACGCCGGTGCGCAGGCGGCTTTCCTCGTCCTCGGGCTTCCAGTCGGCATCCCGTACCGCCTGTTCGGCAGCGGCGATGCCGTAAAGGATGAAATCGTCGACCTTGCGCTGTTCCTTCTTGTCCAGCCAGTCATCGGCGTTGAAGGTGCCGTCGGTGCCATCGCCGTGCGGCACTTCGCAGGCATAGGTGGTGGCCAGGTGGCTGGCATCGAATTTGGTGATCGGCCCTGCCCCGGACTTGCCATCCAGAATACGGCTCCAGCTTTCCTCGACCCCGCAGGCCAGCGGTGTGACCAGACCCAGCCCCGTAACCACAACACGACGCATGGCGATGCCCTTCCCTCATTGCTCTTGCCCTGCTCTTACCCCGGCTTTGCCTGACGGGGCAAGGGGATGCGCGTGCCCGGATCAGCCGAATTCCGCGCCCAGATCGGCCCGCGCACGGTCGATCCAGTGATCCTTGAGCCAGCCGCAGGGCCGCGAGCGGCGGATGAGCGAGCCGGAATAGCCCTCAACAGCCTCGGGCATCTTGGGGCGGCCGTGAAAGCAGACCACGCGGGCGTCGGGCGGCAGCTGCGGATCACGCCAGTAGTTCTGCGGAAAAGGGTTGCAGTCATACTTGAAGCTTACCACCCATTCCCCTGGAATATATGTGAAAACGCCGCGATCCATCGCCTTGTGGCTGGTATATCTCTGTTCGGATCCGCGGGCCTTTTCCACCTCCTGATAGGGGTTGGCGGCCAGATCGTCGTAGAGGAATCCGTGCCGTTCGGGATCGAAGCGGAAGACCGATCCGTGGCCCGTGGGCCGCCCCTTGCGCGCCTCGACCCAGTCGTGGCGCATCGCGACCGTGTCGGGGGCAAGGGTCCAGATCGGGTCGAGCGAACCGGTGATCACCACATCAAGGTCGAAGCCCAGAAACGGCCCGTCGAGATCCGGCACGAGCCCGCGCCGAAAGAGCGATGTCTTGCGCATCGCCCCCTGCCGGTTGGCCACCGCGAGCGCGGCGTCCATCTCGGCCCGGTAGGGCTCGACCGGCAGGTCCAGCACCTCAATATCTGGGTGCAGGCCATCGGGGTGTTCGGTCATGCAGAAGAACCGCACCGGCAGGCTGAGGTTGCGGCGGACGCCGGAATAGAGCCGGTTGACGTATTCCGGGCCAAAAAGGGTGCCCCATTTGATGCAGATGATATTGGCGACCATGAACGTCCCTCCGGCTGGCCCCGCTTTAGCGCGGAACGGACGCGCTGGCCAGCCGATGCGGACGCGCAACACTCCGCCGACGGCCGCTGCCGCTGTATTGTGCAGGTGCAGCATTGCGGTATTATGTTAGCGCTAATGCACCGGCGCGAGCGCGCCGACAAAGCAGCGGCGCCGCCGCGCCCAACCAGACTGCCCAACCCTTTCTCAATGACGATGAGGATATCATGCCCGCACAGCAACTCGATGACGCACAGATCGCCCAGGCCGCCTATTTCCTGTGGCTCGAAGAAGGTCAGCCCGAAGGCCGCGATCAGGATCACTGGATCCGCGCGGTGGAAACCCTGACCCCCGCCGCCAAGCCGCGCAAACCGCGTGCCAAGGCCGCAGCCCCCAAGAAAGCCGCCGCCAAAGCTCCGGCCGCGAAAGCCGCCGCTCCGAAGGCAGCCAAGGCTGCCGCTGCAAAAGCCAAGCCCGCCGCCAAGCCGCGCAAGAAAATAGCCGACGCCTGAGGCCGGGTGGCCCGGCCAAGCGCCGGGCCGCTGTTCGGTCTGGCCGCATGAAGCGGCGTGTGAGCCGAAAGAAGAGCGGCGGACCGTGGTCTGCCGCTCCGACATCGGTACCGCTTGATTTATCCCGCAGACCCCTCAGGCCGCGGGCATCCGCCGTTCCACGATTTCTGCCCACCAGCTGCAACCGGCGGGGATCGCCTCGTCCGAAAAGTTGTATTCGGGGTGGTGCACCGATGCCGTGTCGCCATTGCCCACAAGGATGTAGGCCCCGGGCCGTTCTTCCAGCATGAAGGCGAAATCCTCGCCGCCCATGACCAGCGGCGCCTCCTCGCAATCGCCTGACACCGCGCGCGCCACCTCGGCGGCGAAGGCCGTCTGCTCTTCGTGGTTGGCCATCACGGGGTAGTTGCGGATGTAATCGACCGTGGCGGTGGCGCCATAGGCTTGGGCGATGCTCTGGCTCAGCGCGGTGATCCGCTCTTCGGCCAGATCCCTGTTTTCATTGGACATCGTGCGCACCGTGCCCTTCATGTGCACCCGCTGCGGGATCACGTTGAACGCCTTGGAGGAGGTTTCGAACGACGTCACGGAGACCACGATCTGGCTGACCGGATCGGCGTTGCGGCTGGCGATGGTCTGCAGTGCCGTCACCACCTGCGCCGCCACCACCGTGCTGTCGACGGTTTCCTGCGGCTTGGCGGCGTGGCCGCCCTTGCCCTCGATCACGATATCGAAAAGGTCGGTCGCGGCAAAGAACGGGCCGGAGCGGATCGCGAAGGACCCCAGCGGACGGCCCGGCCAGTTGTGCATGCCGTAAACCTCCTGAATGCCGAAACGCTCCATCATGCCGTCGTTGCACATTTCCCGGCCGCCGCCGCCACCCTCTTCGGCGGGCTGAAAGATCACCACGACGGTGCCGTCGAAATTGCGCGTCTCGCTCAGGTACTGCGCGGCCCCCAGCAGCATCGCGGTGTGGCCGTCGTGCCCGCAGGCATGCATCGCGCCATCGGTCTTGGACGCGTAGTCGAGCCCGGTCTGTTCGTGGATCGGCAGTGCGTCCATGTCGGCGCGCAGGCCGATGACCTTGCCCGACGTGTCGGATTTGCCCTTGATCACGCCCACGACGCCGGTGCGCCCGATGCCGGTCACCACCTCGTCGCAGCCGAAAGCCGTGAGCTTTTCGGCCACGACCGCGCTGGTGCGGTGGGTGTCGAACAGGATCTCGGGATGTTCGTGCAGATCGCGGCGCCAGGCGGTGATCTCGGGAAGCAATTCGGCAAAGCGGTTCTTGACCGGCATGAGTCTGTCTCCTGTCTGGAAGGTTGCGGGCAATCTGACAGCGCGCGGTGCGGGCTGCAAGGGCCGGGCCGCTGTGTTCCACGGCGTTTCACCAGGAAGATGTACCGGCGAGCGGTCAGATGTTGGGCCCGGGCCGCATCGGGCTGCCGTCGGAAAACCGCGTCAGGCGAAAGCGCGCAAGGTCGTGCCCCGGGTCGTCGCCGGTGGCAAGACGCGCGGCGATCCGCCCGAAGGCCGGGCCGATGCCGAACCCGTGGCCGCACATGCCCGTGACCACCGTCAGGCCCGGCACATCCGCGGCGCGGTCCACGGCCGGAACAACGTCCGGCAAGCTGTCGATCATCCCCGCCCAGGCGGTACGCGGCGTGACCGGACCCAGTTCGGGAAAGGTTTCGGCGAAGCGGCGGGCGGTTTCGGCAACCTTGCGGGTGTTGGGCGCGGGGTTGAGAATGCGCATCCGCTCGAACGGGCTTTGCGCGTCGGCGTCCCAGCGGCGCGGCGTGCCCCAGGCATCCGGATAGCCCGCGGGCGCATGGGTTTTGAGCCGCACGTCAAAGCCGCCTTCGCGCAGAAGCGGCAGGTATTTCGGCAATGCGCGCACCGCGTCCGGGCCGATGAAAAGCTCGCTCAACGTCGCGGGCGCCAGGGTATAGCCGCCATCGGCGCGGGGCCGCCAGGCAAGGCGGTCGTCGACCGCCGCCGTGCCCGTCACCTGCGGCAGCGGCCCGGTCTCGAACGCCGTCGCGCGGACCGACAGTTGTGGCAAGCGCAGCCCGTGACGGCGCAGGAAGAGAGAGGACCAGGCCCCAGCCGCCAGCACCACCTGATCGCAGGCGATGCGGCCCTGTTCGGTCATCACCCCGGTGATGCGGCCCGCTTCGATGTCGAGCGCGCGCACGGCGCAGCGTTCGACGATCGACGCGCCGCAGGCCTTGGCCAGACGCGCCAGTTCCGGCACCGCCTGCCAGGGTTCCCCCCGCAGGTCGGACGGCGTGACCAGCGCCCCGGCCCAGTGTCCCCTTGCGCCGGGCAAGTGTCTGGCAAGGCCTGCGCGGTCGATCAGGTGCGAGGACAGCCCGAACGGCTCGGCATCGCGCAACCAGCCGGCATAGGCCTGCATGTCCTTGTCGCTTCGGGCGAGGTAAGTCACGCCAACGCGTTTGACGCCCAGCCGCCCCCCGCAGTCGGCGTCAAGCGCCTGCCAAAGGCGCTGCGCCTCGAGCGCGATCGGGATCTCGGCCATGTCGCGGCCCTGCACACGGATCCAGCCCCAGTTGCGGCTGGATTGCTCTGCCGCCACACGGCCTTTTTCCAAGAGCACCACCGGCCCCCCTGCCCGCGCAAGAAAAAGTGCGGCGGTGACGCCGATCACACCGCCGCCGATCACCACCACCTGGGTCTGGCGGGGCAAGGCGGCGCCATGTTCGGGCCGGTCCGGCAAGGCAAAGGGAAAGGTCATGCCAGATCGTCGAGCAGCTTTTCCATGAAGTCATGGCCCGCGTCGAACTGTGCCAGGGTGATGAACTCATCCGGCTGGTGCGCGACCGCGATATCGCCCGGCCCGCAGACCACGGCGGAATAGCCCGCGGTCTGGAAATGGCTGGCCTCGGTGCCATAGCTCACGTGCATCGTGCCGTTGTCGCCGGTGACGCGGCGCACCAGCGCCTCGGCGGCGCCGCCCTCTTCGGGCTCGAAGATCGGCAGGGCGAAGGTGTCTGTCACCTCGATCCACGTTTCGGGGCGCACCGCCTTCATCTCGGCCTCGACTTCGGCCACTTTGGCAAGAAAGCGCGCCTTCCAGTCCTGCGGATCCTCGCCCGGCACGACGCGGAACCCGAGGCCGAATTCGCAATCCTTGGCGGTGATGTTCTGAGCCGTGCCGCCGGTGACCGTGCCCACATGCACGTTGGTGAACGGCGGGTTGAAAAGCCGCGCCAGCGGGTTCGGCGCAGCGGCGGCATTTTCGGCATTCACCTGATTGGCCCAGTCGATCAGCTTGGCCGCGTACATGATGGCGCTGACCCCTTCGTGCAGGATCGAGGAATGCACCTCGAACCCGTGCAAATGCACCCAGAAGCTGACCCCGCCCTTGTGGGCGGTCACGGCCTTCATTCCCGTGGGTTCGCCCACGATCACCGCAGAGGCGCGGGGCAGATCGGCCATCGCCGCGATCAGCGGTGGCGCACCGGTACACCCCACCTCTTCATCATAGCTGAGCGCGATCTGCAGCGGTCGGGTCACACCGCGATGCTGCGCCTCGACCAGCGCCCAGAGGGCAAGCGCGTCAAAGCCCTTCATGTCGGTGGTGCCGCGCCCGTAAAGCCGCCCGTCCCGTTCGGTCACGGTGAAGGGGTCCGAGGTCCAGGGCTGGCCATCGACCGGGACGACGTCGGTGTGGCCGGACAGAATTACGCCGTCCGGCTCTTCGGGGCCGACATGAGCATAAAGCGCAGCCTTGTCGCGCGCGTCGTTGTAATGCCGGTGACAGGTGATGCCGTGGCCGGTCAGGTACGCCTCGACCCAGTCGATCAGCGGCAGGTTGCTGTCGCGGCTCACGGTGGGAAAGCCCACCAGGGCATCAAGGATCTGTCGCGGCGTCAGGCGGTCGGCCATGGGGTTCCTTTCGGGGCTTGCCGTTCAACTAGGGCGGCTCCGGAAGACTGCGAGCGACGACTGCCCACAGCCCTGCCGTCTGTCAGGACAACGACGCCTTCAGTTCCAGCCGCCGACGGTGGAGCACCGGTTCGGTATAGCCCGACGGCTGCACCCGTCCCTCGAACACCAGATCGCAGGCGGCCTGGAAGGCGGTGCCGTCGAAATCGGGCGCCATCGGGCGGTAGGTCGGGTCGCCCGCGTTCTGCTTGTCCACCACCTCGGCCATGCATTTCAGCGCGGTCATCACCTGCGCGGGCGTGACGATTTCATGGTGCAGCCAGTTGGCGATGTGCTGGGCGCTGATCCGGCAGGTGGCGCGGTCCTCCATCAGACCAACGTCATTCATGTCGGGCACCTTGGAACAGCCCACGCCCTGGTCGATCCAGCGCACCACGTAGCCCAGAATGCCTTGGGCGTTGTTCTCGACCTCGCGCAGGACCTGATCCTCGCCCCATTTGCGGAAGCTCGCCAGCGGGATGTCCAGCACCGTGTCCACATGCGCGCGCCGCCCGCCCTTGCGCAGCTTGTCCTGCACGGCAAAGACGTCGACCTTGTGATAATGCAGCGCGTGCAGCGTCGCGGCGGTGGGGGACGGCACCCAGGCGCAGTTGGCCCCGGCCTTGGGATGTTCGATCTTCTGTTCGATCATCGCGGCCATGAGGTCGGGCATGGCCCACATGCCCTTGCCGATCTGCGCGCGACCGGACAGGCCGCATTCCAGCCCGATATCGACATTGCGGTTTTCGTAGCCGCCGATCCAGGCCTTGCGCTTGATGAAATCCTTGCGGCTGAAGGGGCCCGCCTCCATCGAGGTGTGGATCTCGTCCCCCGTGCGGTCCAGAAAGCCGGTGTTGATGAAGGCGACGCGGGATTTCGCGGCGCGGATGCATTGCTTGAGGTTCACGGAGGTGCGCCGTTCCTCGTCCATGATGCCAAGCTTGACGGTGTTCTGCGGCAGGTCGAGCACGCGTTCCACCATGCTGAAGGTCGCATCGGCAAAGGCAACCTCGTCCGGGCCGTGCATCTTGGGTTTGACCACATAGACCGACCCCTGGGCCGAATTGCGCGGGCCGTCGATTTTTTTCAGGTCGTGTTTGGCGATCATCGCGGTGATCATCGCATCCATCAGCCCCTCATAGGCCTCGGACCCGTCGCGCAACAGGATCGCGGGGTTGGTCATCAGATGCCCGACGTTGCGCACCAGCATGAGCGCCCGGCCCTTGAGCGTCACGGTTCCCTGCCCGTCGGGTGCGGTATAGGTCCGGTCGGGGTTGAGATTGCGGGTGACGGCGGTGTCGCCCTTCTGAAAGGTCTCGCTCAGGTCGCCCTTCATCAGGCCCAGCCAGTTGCGATAGGCGACGGTCTTGTCCTCGCCATCGACGCAGGCCACCGAATCCTCGCAATCCATGATGGCAGAGATGGCGGATTCAAGCTGCACATCCGCCAGCCCGCACTGGTCGCGCGACCCGATGCGGTGGGTGCGGTCAAAGACCAGTTCCACATGCAGGCCGTGGTTGCGCAGCACCACCCGTTCGGGCGCGCGCGGATGGCCGGTGTAGCCCACGAATTGCGACGGATCGGCCAGCGGCATGTCATCGATCAGCAGCGCGCCCCCGTTCACGTGATAGCGCCGCGCATCCGCATGGCTGCCGCCATCGATCGGGAAAGCCTCGTCAAGAAACACCCGCGACCGCGCCACGACGCGCGCGCCGCGGCCCCGGTCATAGCCGCCCTTGGGCGCGGGCGATCCCATCGCATCGGTGCCGTAGAACCCGTCATACAGGCTGCCCCAGCGCGCGTTCGCAGCGTTGAGCGCATAGCGTGCATTGGTGATCGGCACCACCAGCTGCGGCCCCGGTACGGTGGCGATTTCGGGATCGGTGTTCGCGGTCTCGATCTCGAACGCATCGCCTTCGGGCAGCAGGTACCCGATCTCTTCCAGAAAGGCGGTGTAGGCAGCGTGATCATGCGGCTGGTTGCGGTGCCGGATGTGCCAGTTGTCGATCTTTTCCTGAAGGTCCGCACGGGTCTGCAACAGATCGGCATTGCGGGGGCCGAAATCGTGCAAAAGGTCGGAAAGCCCCTTCCAGAAGGTTTCAGAGCTGACCCCGGTGCCGGGCAGCGCCTCGGTTTCGATGAAATCGAAAAGCAGCTTGTCGATCTGAAGGTCGCTGTGCGTGACACGGTCGGTCATGGGGGCTCCTGCGGTGATGGCGGTATACCGTTCGTCCCTCATAGAAAGCGTGTTTCCGATAGGCAACAGGCTTGACCGGATTTTGCGGTCGGCGGTGTTCGGCATCGGTGAGCCTTTGCGCCGCGCAGACACGGGCGGTTGGCGCGTCTGGCGTTGGCCGGTATGATGCAGCCCTGCGAAAGGGACCGAGCGATGAACACCGATTACCTGTCCGTGAACCGCGATGTCTGGGACCGGGATGCCGCCAACTGGGCCGAGATCGGCGCACGCCACTGGGCTTTGGAGGACCCGATCTGGGGCAACTGGGGCCTGCCCGAGTCGTCGCTGGGGCTTTTGCCCGAGGATATGCGCGGTCTGGACGCCATCGAACTGGGCTGCGGCACGGGGTATGTCGCGGGCTGGATGGCGCGGCGTGGCGCGCGCGTCACCGCTATCGACCTCTCCGGCGCGCAATTGGCCACCGCTCGCGATCTGGCCTGGGCGCATGATGCCGACATCACCTTTCTGCACGGCAATGCCGAAGCGACGGAGCTTTCCGACGCGGCGTTCGATTTCGCGATCTCGGAATACGGCGCCGCGATCTGGTGCCGCCCCGAGCTTTGGCTGGCCGAGGCCTGGCGCCTGCTGCGCCCCGGCGGGCGGCTGGTGTTTCTGGGCAACCATCCGCTGTCGCTGGTCTGTTCGCCGGAAAGCGGCGCGCCGTGCGACAGGACCCTGCACCGCCCCTACCGCGGCATGTGGGGCGCGGACTGGAGCCGGGTGGAGATCGACCCCAGCGGGGTCTGCTTCAACCTGACGATGGGGAACTGGTTCGCGCTTTTCGCAAAAATCGGGTTCCGGGTGGAGAATTACCAGGAACTCTATGCCCCCGACCATGCCGATCACACCCGGGCCAGCGTGCCCGCCGACTGGGCCAAGGTCTATCCCATCGAACAGGTCTGGCACCTCGTGAAACCGGGCTGAACCTCCGCCCGGATCATCTTTTCCGGCGGCAGCGGTCCGAGCAATAGCGCACCTCGTCCCAGACCTTTTCCCACTTCTTGCGCCAGGTGAAGGGCCGCCCGCAAGCGGCGCAGATCTTGGTCGGCAGGTCGGATTTGCGGGTTGGCTTCGGCATCAGAGGTCCAGCTTAAGCTGGGTATCCGGCGCCTTGGCCCGGCGCTTGCGCGGGGCGCGGTCGTTGACGAAATGCCCCGCACTGTCCTTGCGGCTGGCGTGCTTGTCGATCACCCGGCGCGAAGCGTCGCGAAACGCAGGCTCGGCGCGCAGCGACCAGATCATGTCACGCGCCGCACGCGCCGCGGCCGGGACATCGACGATCGGGGCGGGATAGCGTAGCCGCCCTGCCCCGTCCCAGCGCCAGGGTTCCTGGAGCAAGGCATCCGGCACCTCGGCCAGCTCCGGCAGCCAGCGGCGGGTGAAGGCGCCCGTCGGGTCCTGATCGTGGCCCTGCTTGATCGGGTTGTAGATGCGCGGCGTGTTGATCCCCGTGGTGCCCGACTGCATCTGCACCTGACTCCAGTGGATGCCCGGCTCGTAATCGGTGAACATCCGCGCCAGATGTAGCCCAGGCGCGCGCCAGTCGAGCCAGAGGTGATAGGCCGCCACACTCATGACCATGGACCGCATGCGGAAATTCAGCCAGCCCGTGGCGTTGAGCGACCGCATGCAGGCGTCGAGAAACGGTAACCCGGTCTCGCCCCATTGCCACGCCTCAACTTTTTCCGCATCTGGAACGGCGGGGCGCAGGCCGCGGCAGCCCGGGTGCATCGGGGCGAATTCGATGGCCGGTTCATCCTCGAGCTTCTGCATGAAGTGATCGCGCCAGGCCAGCCGGGACTGAAAGCTCTTGAGGCTGCCCAACCAGCCATCGCGCGTGCCACGCCGCGCCCGCTGGTCCTGCGCCGTGCGCTGCACGACCTCGCGCACCGATATTGTCCCCAGCGCCAGATGGGGGCTGAGCCGTGAACAGGCGGCGGCCCCGTCGAGCGGCGAGGACATGGCGCGGCGGTAATCCTGCCCGCGGGTGGCCAGAAAACTGTCGAGCAGCCGCACCCCCCTGTCACGCCCGCCCGCCTGCCGCCCCGGACAGGGATCATCCCGCAGGTCCAGCGTTGGAATCGGTCCGGGGTCCACGCGGACCGGCGGCAGCGCTTTGGGCGCAGGCAATGGATCGGCGGCCATGAAACGGTTGCGCGCGGCCGCCCAGCGGTCGCGGGTGTTAAGGCGGCGGATCACGCCCGATTGCGGCACCTCGTCCCACGGAATGCCCCTGTCGCGCGCCCAGGCGGCGACGCGTCTGTCGCGGGCAAAGGTCCAGTCGTTCCCGGTTTCCTCGTGGCTGACGATTTGGTCAAATCCGGTCTCGGCCAGCAACGCCTGCAAAACCTCGACCGCATCGCCGGTGCGCAGGATCAGATCCGATCCGCAGTCCCGAAGCGCGCGCCGCAGGTCGATCAGGCTTTCGCGCAGAAACGCGAACTGCCGCCCCGAGGTGTCGTCAAGCCGCCAATACTCCGGCTCGAGGATGAAAACAGGCAAAGGCGCCCCGGATCGGAGCGCCTTGTGCAGGGCCGGATGATCGGCCAGTCGCAGATCCCTCTTGAACCACAAAAGCGTCGTCATGAGGGAAAGAGCATCCTTTATTCAGTCGCCGTCGCGGCACCTGCGTCAGAGGTCGGCGTGTCCTCATCGCTTTGCGCAAACGTCCACACGAGAAAGCCGATGAGCAGCACTCCGGCGAACACCAGCACACCCTTGATCCCCAGCAGCGAGGGTTTGTGCTTTTTCTCTTGGGTTTTGACGTTGGTGTCGGGTGCGGACATTGGCTAATTCCTTCCAGAAAGCATGGTTCGCGGGCGCGGTTGCGCCCGAGCGGTTACCATCCTAACACTTTGCCAGGCGATGAGGTTCCAGAAACCTGTGCAGAAAATTGACGGAGAGTCCCCCCATGAAAGACGCCGCACCCCAGACGATCTATCTGAGCGATTACACACCCTACGGGTTCGTGGTGGAAGAGGTGCACCTGACCTTTCGTCTGTCGCCCACCGCAACGCGGGTGCTGAGCCGTATTCGCTTTTCCCCCAACCCAGAGGGGCCAGATCGGGACTTTTTTCTGCACGGTGAAGACCTTGCGCTGATTTCCGCATCCATTGACGGAACCCCGGTGCAGCCCGAGATCACCCCGCAAGGCCTGCGCTGCGACGTGCCCGACGGCCCTTTCGTCTGGGAGGCAGAGGTCGAGATCAGCCCCGAAACGAACACAGCGCTCGAAGGCCTTTACATGTCGAACGGCATGTACTGCACGCAGTGCGAAGCCGAAGGGTTTCGCAAGATCACCTACTACCCCGACCGGCCCGATGTCATGTCGGTGTTCACCGTCCGCATCGAGGGGCCGCATCCCGTGCTGCTCTCCAACGGCAACCCGGGCGCAAGCGGCGACGGCTGGGCGGAATGGCACGATCCCTGGCCCAAACCCGCCTACCTTTTCGCGCTGGTGGCGGGGGACCTCGTCAATCATCCCGGCCAGTTCACCACGATGTCCGGCAAGAAGGTCGAGCTCAACATCTGGGTCCGGCCCGGGGACGAGGGCAAATGCGCCTTCGGGATGGAGGCGCTGAAAAAGTCCATGCGCTGGGATGAAGAGGTGTACGGGCGTGAATATGACCTCGACATCTTCAACATCGTGGCGGTTGACGATTTCAACATGGGCGCGATGGAGAACAAGGGGCTGAACATCTTCAACTCCTCCGCCGTTCTTGCCAGCCCGGAAACCAGTACGGACGCCAATTTCGAACGGATCGAGGCGATCATCGCGCATGAGTATTTCCACAACTGGACCGGCAACCGCATCACCTGCCGCGACTGGTTTCAGCTGTGCCTCAAGGAAGGGCTGACCGTCTACCGTGACAGCCAGTTCACCACCGACATGCGCGGGGCCGCGGTCAAGCGGATCAACGACGTGTCGGACCTGCGCAACCGCCAGTTTCCCGAGGATCAGGGCCCGCTGTCGCATCCGGTCCGGCCCGAAAGCTTTCAGGAGATCAACAACTTCTACACCGCCACCGTCTACGAGAAGGGCGCCGAGGTGATCGGTATGCTCAAGCGGCTGGTCGGCGATGAGGCCTATGCGAAGGCCGTCGCTCTCTACTTCGACCGCCACGACGGACAGGCCTGCACGATCGAGGATTGGCTGCAAGTTTTCGAAGATACCACGGGCCGCGACCTTTCGCAGTTCAAGCGCTGGTATAGCCAAAGCGGCACGCCGCGGCTGCGGGTGTCGGAGCATTACGAGGACGGCACCTACAGCCTGCAATTCAGCCAGACGACACCGCCGACACCGGGACAGAACGACAAGCAGCCGCAGGTGCTGCCCATCGAAGTAGGGCTTCTGTCGCCCAACGGCGACGAGGTCGTGCCGACCACGCTCCTTGAGATGACAAAGGCCGAACAGCGTTTTGAATTTACGGGGCTTTCGTCGAAACCCGTGGCGTCGATCCTGCGCGGCTTCTCGGCCCCCGTGGTGCTGGAACGCGACAGCAGCCGCGAGGAGCGTGCGTTCCTGCTGGCGCATGACACCGATCCCTTCTGCCGATGGGAGGCCGGGAACGCGCTGGCGCGCGACGGCCTGCTGGCGATGATCACCGACGGGGCGGCGCCCGACACCGCCTGGCTCGACGGGCTGGAAACGCTGCTGCGGGATAGCGCGCTCGACCCCGATTTCCGCGCCTCGATGCTCGACCTGCCGGGCCAGTCGGAACTGGCGCAGGCGCTGCATGAACGCGGCGTGACGCCCGATCCGCAGGCGATCTACGACGCGCTGGAACGACTCAAGATGTTCCGCGCCGAACGCTGGGCCGACCTGCTACCGCAGCTGGCCAAGGAGACGCGCGTGACAGAGCCCTACGCCCCCGACGCCGATCAGGTCGGCAAACGCGCGCTTGGCAACGGCGTGCTGCACATGTTGACCCGTCTCGACGGCGGCGCGGCGGCGCAAAAGCAGTTCGACAGCGCCGACAACATGACCCTGCAACTGGCGGCCCTGGCGGCCCTGATCTGGGCCGGTGAGGCCGATGCGGCGCTGCGGGCCTTCCACGACCGCTGGCAGCATGACCGGCTGGTCATGGACAAATGGTTCGGGCTGCAGGTCGCGCTGGCCCGGCCCGACCGGGCGGCAGAGCAAGCCAAGGCCCTGACGGAACACCCGAAATTCGACTGGAAGAACCCCAACCGGTTCCGCGCGGTCTTTGGATCCCTGGCCGCCAATCACGCCGGTTTCCATTACGAAGGCGGCGCAGGCTACGATCTGCTGGCCGACTGGCTGATCCGGCTCGATGCCAAGAACCCGCAGACCACGGCCCGGATGTGCGCCGCGTTCCAGGCGTGGCGGCGCTATGACGATGGACGGCAGGCGCGGATGCGCAACGCGCTGCAGCGCATTGCGGGCACGCCCGCGCTCAGCCGCGACACCACCGAAATGGTGACGCGGATCCTGGGATGACCGAGACCCCCGAGGCGCTGCCGGGCTACACCTACGGCGCCCCGGCCCGAACCCCACGGTCGGTGGGTCTTTTGCTGGGTCTCTGGGCGCTGCTGGCGGTGGGCTGGATCTGGCTGCAGGTCGAAAGCTGGATCGTGCTGGGCATCCTGCTTTTCACCCTGCCCCTGCTCTGGGAGGTGGCGACCGGCAAGACCGCGCGGCTGACGCTGGACGACACAACCCTCGACTGGCAAAGCGGCCGGGTGCAGGACCACGTGGCCCTGCGCGATCTGGATCACGTCCGGCTGGACCGGCGGTTCGACGGCAGCATGCGCGCGACGCTGGTGCTGCAGGACGGGCGCAAGACACGCCTGCCCCACGACTGCGTGCCGCCGCACCGGGCCTTTGAGGCCACTTTGAAGGCACGGGGCGTTAAGGTAGACCGCCACCCGTTTTCGATCTTGTGAAAGAACCGGGGCGCCAGGATTTTCGCAGCCGGTCGGGAACCGGCGGCGATTTGCCTGTGTTATATCCCTGTTCGGGCCAAATCCCGCAAAGAACGGGCCGCTGTTTGGCCCGGACTTGCCACGCGGGGCGCACCGGGCAGCATGTCATGTGATTGTTGCAATAGCCTGATTAGAGAACGCCCATGCAGGACCGTCTTGACCCCCTGATCGCAGAGCGCGCGCCGTGGCTTTTCTCGCGGCGGCCGGGCACTGCTGTGGCACGGCGGCTGCTGAACCGCGTGTTGGGCTACGATCACACGATTGCGCTGGCCGAAAGGTTCCGCGACATGCCGTCTGACCAGATCATGGCGGCGATGGCCAAGCTGTTGGCGCGCGACGTTGAGGTCGCGGGGCTTGGTCACATTCCTCGGCACGGGGCGGCGCTGGTGGTGGCGAACCATCCCACCGGCATCGCCGATGGGATCATGCTGCATCATCTGATTGCCGGGTTGCGGGGGGATGCGTTCTATTTTGCAAATCATGACATACTTCGCGTGCTGCCGCAGATGCACGACATGATCGCACCGGTGGAATGGCGGCCCGAGAAACGCAGCCATTCCAAGACGCGCGAAACGATGGACTATACCCGTGCGGCGGTGGCCGAAGGGCGGCTTGGCGTGATCTTTCCGTCCGGTCGTCTGGCCAAGCGCCGGGGGCTGAGCCTGCACGAGCGACCCTGGATGGCCTCGGCCGCGATGATCGCGCGCAAGTTCGATCTGCCGGTCATCCCGGTCAACATCCGGGCCCGCAACTCGGCGCTGTTTTACCTGTTCGATTTGATCCACCCGACGCTGCGCGACATCACTCTGTTCCACGAAACACTGAACAAGGACCGCCAGCCCTACCGCGTCACGGTCGGAGAGCCGATTTCCCCCTCTGCCCTGCCTGCGAAGTCCGAGGACGGCATCGCGATGCTGCGCCGCGCCACGCTGGCGCTGGGTGGATCGAAAGCGCCTGCCGTATCGCTGGTCGACAGCAGCCGCCGCCCGTCGTGGATGCGCGCGACCTGAACGCCACGCCTCAGCTTGGCCGGGCCCTGGGCCGCGTCTTCGAAATGGGTTTGCAGTAACTCTGTTCGCGCAGCCAGGCCATCATGTCGCGGCGCTTGGACCGGCTGTGGAACGGGCCCCAGTCGGCGGCAACGCCGCGCATCCCTTCGGACACGACCCCGTCGCGCGCGACCGTCCGCGCCATGATCCGCAGCGCGCAGCTCAGGTTCGACGGTCCGTGTTTCAGCGCCGCCCCGGTGCGGGCCTTGCAGCCGTAGCCGCGCGCGGTGCCGGGCAGGATCTGCAACAGCCCGTACCAGCGCCCCCCGCCGCCCACTGCACTGGCGCGGTAGGTGCTTTCATGCTTGGCCAGCGCCGACAGCAGCCCGACCCAGAACGCCTCCCGCTCGGGGATGTCCGCCTGACGGTACGCCGGGCACCAGGCGTCGATATCCCGCGGCACGGTGCGCGGCAGCGTCCCGGCATGGCCGCGCAGCGCCGACACCGCCGCGCGCGACCAGATCGCGCCGCGCGGACGATGCGCCCATCGGGTACGCGGCAGCGGCAGATCGGACCGCGCATGCGGTCGCAGCGACGTGGCCACCGCCAAAGGGCTGACCGACTCGTCCTGTGCCCCGGGGACGTTCTCGGGTTCGACCGCCTTGGCCACCGCGATCACGCGGTCGCCGGCTTCGGTCTCGGCGGTCGCGATCTGTGGCAGCAGACCGGCGACTAGGAACAGGGTAGACAGGCGCATGGCGGTTAGAATGCCCTGAAATCAGGCATTTGCGCAAGTCGCATGCGGTGCCGCTGTGGCCGGTTTCCGCGCAAGGTCTGTTTCGGCTTGCGCAACAGCGCGTTGCCGATCCGGCGCCATGCTCCCAGGAAAGCCCGGAAACGAACCCCGCCGCACCGCCTTCCCGCCATGATTGAGCCCAAATGCGCGCGCAGATTGGCGACATGACATACCAGGACAAGATACAGCCCCTGCGCGCCCTGTCGGCCCGGATTTCGCCGATGATCGACGCCCTGCGCGCGCCATCGCCGCGCCCCCGCACCGTCCCGGTCAGCGCGGGCCCCGCCCCGATCCTGCCCAGCATCGACATCCCCGTGCGCGAGCTTGGCGATGACGAGGTGCAGCGCGCCCGCTATTTTGCCCAAGGCCAGTTCCTGGCGCGGCAGGAAGACTGGGCCGAACTGGGCCGTCTGATCCGCACCTTCGACCAGCAACGCCTGAAAACCTCCGGCGGCGCGCCTGTGCCCGAGCTTTTGGCCCGGGGCGCGCGCGCCGACGCGGTCGAGGTCGCCAGAGAGGCCGCCCGCCGCGGCGACGCCCGCGCCGCCCACCTGCCCGTTCAGGCGCTCGAGGAGGTCTATGCCGAGCTTGGCGAGGATCACGGCGTCGCCCTTGTCGTGGCCCGCACGCATCTGGAGATCGGCCGCGAATGGCATGGCGGCGGCCCCACGCATGACCTGTCCGAGGCGCGCAAATCGCTGTTTCTGGCGCATCTCGGCGCCGCCGCCCGGATCATCGACCGGTTCGATGCATTCGAGCGGGATGCGCCGTCGCTTGCTGCGCTGCGCTGCGACCTGCTTGCCGCCGAAACCGCCGCGCAGGACAGGGTCGCCGATGATTACGAGGATCTGATCGACCTTGACCCGCTGTGCCCCCGACACATGCGCGCCCTGGGCCGCGATCTGCTGCCCGACCGCTATGGCAGCTACGCCACGCTCGATGCCGAAGCCCGCCGGACAGCCGCACGGACGGCGGATATCTGGGGGCATGGCGGCTATGCCTGGGTCTATTTCGACGCGCTGGCGCTGGATCCGGCCGCGTTTCGCGGCCTTGACGCCGAACTGTTCGTCGAAGGGCTGCACGACATTCTGGCCACTCGCACCGACCAGCATATGGCCAATGTCCTCGCCGCCTATACCGGGCTTGCGCTTTCCGGCCGGTCGGCACGCGGCAGCGCCCGCGCCCGGGTCGCGGACTGTTTCAACTGGATCGTCTGCGATCACCTGCGCGAAATCCACCCGATGATCTGGGCCGCCGCGCCCACCGCTGCCAACGCCGCGCACGTCAAGGGGGCCGAGGATGGCGCGCGCCGCGGCCGGGTGCGGGCGTTGTCCGCGCTGGCCGAACATTTCGCCTCCGAAATCCGCGCCGGTCATCGCATCGTCTTCGACCCTTCGGGACTGACGATCACGCCCTGACCCTTGCACCGCATCTGGCCCTGTCCTAAAGCGAAGGCGAGACGCCTGAAAGGACGCACGCCATGCTGGATCTGAGCTTTGAGCCCCCGAAACCCAAGGTCATCGCCGGGGCGAAACACGACTGGGAACTGGTCATCGGGATGGAGGTGCATGCCCAGATCGCGAGCCAGGCCAAGCTCTTTTCCGGTGCCTCAACAGGCTTTGGCGCGGAGCCCAATTCGCATGTCGCCTTTGTCGACGCGGCGATGCCCGGCATGCTGCCGGTGATCAACGAATTCTGCGTCGAACAGGCGGTGCGCACGGGCCTTGGCCTCAAGGCGCAGATCAACCTGAAGTCGGCCTTCGACCGCAAGAACTACTTCTACCCGGACCTGCCGCAGGGTTATCAGATCAGCCAGCTCTACCATCCCATCGTAGGTGAGGGCGAGGTGATCGTGGACATGGAGCCGGGCATCGCGCGGCGCGTGCGGATCGAACGCATCCACATCGAACAGGACGCAGGCAAGTCGATCCACGACATGGACCCCAACATGTCCTTTGTCGATCTCAACCGCACCGGCGTCGCGCTGATGGAGATCGTCAGCCGCCCCGACATCCGCGGCCCCGAGGAAGCGGCAGCCTACGTGGTCAAACTGCGCCAGATCCTGCGCTATCTGGGCACCTGCGACGGCAACATGCAGAACGGCAACCTGCGCGCGGACGTGAACGTGTCGGTCTGCCGCCCCGGCGATTATGAGCGCTATCAGGAGACACAGGACTTCGGCCACTTGGGCACACGCTGCGAGATCAAGAACATGAACTCCACGAGGTTCATCCAACAAGCCATTGATTACGAGGCGAAACGCCAGATCGCAATTCTCGAGAACGGCGGCAAGGTCGATCAGGAAACCCGGCTTTACGATCCCGACAAGGGCGAAACGCGGTCGATGCGGTCCAAGGAAGAGGCGCATGATTACCGCTATTTCCCCGATCCCGACCTGCTGCCGTTGGAGATCGAACAGGCCTGGGTCGACGGGATCAAAGCGTCGCTGCCGGAACTGCCGGATGAAAAGAAGGCGCGGTTCGTCAAGGACTTCGGCCTGTCGGAATATGACGCCTCGGTCCTCACGGCGGACACGGCAAATGCGGTTTATTTTGAGGAGGTTGTGAACGGCTCTTCAGACGGAAAACTGTCGGCCAACTGGGTGATCAACGAACTTTTCGGGCGGCTCAAGAAGGACGACCGGGACATCAGCGATTCTCCGGTCACGCCCGCACAACTGGCCGGGATCATCACGCTGATCAAGAAAGGCGACATTTCCGGCAAGATCGCCAAGGACGTGTTCGAAATCGTCTATAACGACGGCGGCGATCCGGCTGAAATCGTTGAGCAAAAGGGCCTTCGCCAAGTCACCGACACCGGCGCGATCGAGGCCGCGGTGGACGAGGTCATCGCCGCAAACCCCGCGCAGGTGGAAAAGGCCAAGCAGAACCCCAAGCTTGCGGGCTGGTTCGTGGGCCAGGTGATGAAAGCCACCGGCGGCAAGGCCAACCCGGCGGCCGTCAACCAGATCGTGTCGGCGAAGCTGGGGCTTTGAGATCGGACCGCCGGAAGACCGGCGGCCCATTCCCCTCACCCCCGCAGGGCGAGCGCGGCATAAAGCACCGCCATCGGCGCATAGAGCGCCGGGTAGTCGGTGAGCAGGCAACCGTTGGCGTGGCACAGGCTCAGCCCCGAATAAAGCGCGCGGTGGCAGGTCAGCATGGCTGCGGCCTTGGCGATCAGTGTCTTCAGTTGGTTCCACATCTGGATAACTCCTAGAGGTTGAACCGGGCCCGGTGATTGCTATGGTGTCTCGATCAGTTCAGAATGCCTGATCGCGCGGCAAAAGGCGGTGACGCGGCGGGGACTTCGGGGGACACCCCGCGTGACAGAAAGTGACCTTTTGTGACCTCCCCCGACGCGTTCACGGATTTCGGCAAGGCGGTGCGCGCGGCGCGGACGGCCAAGGGCTGGACACTGGAGATGCTCGCGCACGAGGCGCTGGGAAACCAGGACCGCAAGAGCTATGTCAGCCGGGTCGAGCGGGGAAAGCAGCCGCTGTCGCCGCTGACCATCCAGAAATTCGCCAAGGCGCTCGATCTGCCAAAGGGTATTGTCGATGCCGCGCTGGGGATTGCGCCGCAGGTCGAGGACGCGCCGAGCCAGACGGATGCGGATGCGGACCGTCTTTACGACGAACTGCAGGGTCTGCGGAATCAGTTGAAACTGTCCGAATCTCTCGCCATCGCGCTGGCCTATGAATATGCAGAAGGCAACCCGACGGACCTTGAAACCGCATTACGCGAACTCAGGCGCGCATTCGAGGTTGCGGCGGACAGGCGCGACCGACTGCCCGGGAATGTCGATGCGGCGGTCAATGCCATCATCGCGGAAGTGGACCGACGCAACGAGGAGGAGTCGCCCGAGGATGCCGGGGCCTATCTGCTGCGCGAACTGGCGGCGTCGCGGGATGCCATGGCAGAAAAGGCGCAAGGTCATGTACGGCTGATCGACAAGGGGCTGGCGCAGGCGGTTCTGACGCGGGATGTGGACATGGTCGTGACCCTGGAAGTGGAAAAGTTGACGCTGGATAGCGCGGCGGACGGGTTCGATGCGCTGCGAGATGTTTGGCGCACATGGTACGAACGCGGGCGGGACATGGGGCTGGCGTTTGACCTCGAAGTATCTATTGGACTGGCGCGGGCGTCGGTAGACCGGGCGCAGGGACAGGATCAAGGCGGTGCGGCCCTGAATGACCTGGCCATCGCACTCTGTACCCTCGGGGAACGCGAAAGCGGCACCGCGCGGCTGGAAGGGGCCGTTGTCGCCTTCCGCGCGGCGCTGGAAGAGCGGACCCGCGACCGGGTGCCGCTGGACTGGGCCAAGGCGCAGGCGAACCTGGGCAACGCGCTACAAACCCTCGGGGCACGCGAAAGCGGCACCGCGCGGCTGGAAGAGGCCGTCGCCGCCTACCGCGCGGCGCTGGAGGAAATGATCCGCGACCGGGTGCCGCTGGACTGGGCGATGACGCAAATGAACCTGGGCACCGCGCTGGCAACCCTCGGGGAACGCGAAAGCGGCACCGCGCGGCTGGAAGAGGCCGTTGCCGCCTATCGCGCCGCGCTGGAAGAGCGGACCCGCGACCGGGTGCCGCTGGACTGGGCGATGACGCAGATGAATCTCGGCAACGCGCTACGAACCCTCGGGGCACGCGAAAGCGGCACTGCGCGGCTGGAAGAGGCCGTCGCCGCCTATCGCGCCGCGCTGGAAGAGCGGACCCGCGACCGGGTGCCCTTTGATTGGGCGACAACACTGCATTGTTTTGCTGTCGTAGAGATCAGCCTCTTCGACAAGACCGGGAACGCGGCCCATTTGGACGCGGCAAAACAACACGCCGATGCCGCGAGGGAGGTGTATTTAGAGGGCGGAGCGTCGCACTACGTTGAATGGATCGAGACGCAGCAGTTGGCCGAAATCGCCAAACGGCGCGGGTGATGGTGGGTTGAAAACCCACCCTACGATTGGGGCTGACCTTGGGCGGCGGGCTTGCTAGGCTCTGCGCCAGCAAGAGGATGTGACATGCGCTATGAATACAAGGTGGTGCCGGCTCCGGCGAAGGGGGAAAAGGCCAAGGGGGTCAAGGCCCCGGAGGGGCGGTTCGCCTTTGCGCTGGAGCATCTGCTGAACGACTTCGGACAGGACGGCTGGGAATTCCAGCGCGCCGAAACGCTGCCCAGCGACGAACGCCAGGGGCTGACCGGGTCGGTCACGGTCTGGCGCAACGTGCTGGTGTTCCGCCGCCCCATAGGCGAGGTGGCGCAGGAAACACCCCGTATGCTCGAAAGCCCCGAGCGGATCAGCCCGGTGGCGGGTCTGGGCGCGGCCGGCATGGCATTGGGGGCAGATGACGCCCCTGCCCCGCCGCCCGCGGCACCGTCAGAGCCCGCGGACGACGCGCCGGAGACCGATCCGGACTGGCAGCGCCCGGTGCCGACCGAGGTCGAGGAGGTCGACAACGGGGTCGAGGAAACCCGCGACCTCGACAAACCCGTGGGCTTTCTGCACGACCGTGCCGCGCGGATGAAGACCGACCCGGGCTGAGCCGCCGCCGATCAGACGCCCAGGTCCAGCGACAGCGCGTGGATCTGCGCCATGAGGTCGGGCCCCAGCGCGCTGTGCACCGCCCGGTGCCGCGCGATGCGGCTTTGCCCGGCAAAGCCCTTCGCGCGCAGGATTACGTGGAAATGGCTCTCTCCGCCCTCCTGATACCCGGCGTGGCCGCGGTGCGCCTCTGACTCGTCGCGCACCGTCAGTTCCGTGGGCGCGAAGGCGTCGCGCAACCGTGTCTCGATTTCCGCCTGTCTGGTCATTTTTTCCTGCCTGCCCCCTACAAGTTATCAGCGGATAGTCTAAACTCTGGCGTCCGAGTCGGAAAGGTGTCCCCCCATGAGCAAATCAGATCCCTTCGGTTTCGATATGTCCGTATCGTCCGCCAAGAAGAAGAACCCGCGCGGACGGCGGGGCATGTCGGGCGCGTCCGAAACCTCTGTGCGGCAGTGCGAACACGAAGGCTGCGAGGAAGCGGGCAAGTTCCGCGCGCCGAAAGCGCCGGACGTATTGGATGACTACTACTGGTTCTGCAAGGAGCATGTGCGCGAATACAACCTCAAGTGGAACTTCTTCCACGGCAAGACCGAGGCCGAGATGAACGCGCAGGCCTCCAAGGACAAGGTCTGGGACCGCCAGACCAAGGACTGGCGCGACCCCGAGGCGCGCGCCTGGGCGCGGCTGGGCATCGAGGACCCGCACCAGGTGCTGGGTGACAACGCGACGCGCAACCCCGGCAAATCCGCCGGCGGCAGCACCCGCCGCCTGCCCCCCACCGAACGCCGCGCGGTCGAGATTCTGGAGGCCAAGGACCACTGGACCAAGGCCGAGGTCCGCAAGGCCTACAAGGCGCTGATCAAGGTGCTGCACCCCGACATGAACGGCGGCGACCGGTCACAGGAAGAACAGCTGCAAGAGGTGGTCTGGGCCTGGGACCAGATCAAGGAGAGCCGGAACTTCAAGTGAGGGAAAGGCGGGTTTCGGCCGATTCTGTTGAAAAACAACGTGTTGCGGATGCAGAAAGTAGCGGCCGGAACGGGGCGCAAGCGCCTCTCTGATCAGGCTTTGGATGGTTTCTGCGGTGCAGGGAAGATCTTGGCCAGTTTGCGGAGGTTTTGAGCGGTGGCTGCGAGGAGGAATTCGTCGTTGGCGCCACATGGACCTCGTAATCGAAGCCGGCCCAGGCCGAGGATGCGTTTGAGATGGGCGAAGAGCATCTCGACCTTCTTTCGGAGCTTCATCGAGATGTCGTATTGGCGGGTCTTGGCAATGTCGCGCGCGACCTGACGGGCGTCTTCGTGTTCCTCGCGGGTGATCTTGCGCGCGTCGGTGTTGGGGCAGCACCTGGCTTTGGATGGGCAGGCCTGGCAGACCTCTTTCAGTGCCCGATAACGGGCGGTGCCCTTGCCTGTCGGTCCTCGGTTCGGGTCCGAGTAGTTGCGGCGGAACTGTTTGAGGGCGTGACCTTCGGGGCAGATGTACTGATCGTTCTCGGCATCCCATTCGAAGTCGGCACGGGACCATGTGCCATCGGATCGGCCAGCCTTGTCGAACACCGGAATATGTGGAGCGATCTTCTGCTCGACCAACCAGCCAAGCATAGGCCCAGTTCCGTAGGCGGTATCGGCGATCAGCCGTTCGGGATGCAGATCGAACCGATCCTTCACCCGTCTCAGCATGGTCTTGGTCGATCCGACCTCGGCCTGACGGATTGATCTGGTGGCTTCAACATCGACGATGACGCCGTGGTCCGTATCGATCAGGTAATTGTCGGAATAGGCAAAGAATGCTGGGCCTTTGCGCGCAGCCGTCCATTGGCTGGCCGGATCGGAATGGGACGTGAACTTGGGCTGAACCGGGGACGCTGCACCAAAGGCCGCCTCGTCCAGCGTATCGAGGTACTCGCGCACTGCGCGGGGCGCATCTGCCGGATCGATGGTCGACACATTCCATTCTTCCTTGGGCGTCGAGTTCTGCTTGTTGGCGTCCGCCTCGATCAGGCTGGCATCGATGGCCATGCGCTGTCCGCTGACCAGGCCTTCTTCGATGCATCGCGCCACCGTCGTCTCGAACAAGTGGCGCAACAGTTCGCTCTCGCGGAACCGCCCATGCCGGTTCTTTGAAAAGGTGGAATGATCGGGAACGCGGTCGCCGAGATCGAGACGGCAGAACCAGCGATATGCGAGGTTGAGATGTACCTCCTCACAGAGCCGCCGTTCCGACCGGATGCCAAAGCAATACCCGACCAGCAGCATCCGGATCAGCAGTTCAGGATCGACGGACGGGCGGCCGGTGTGGCTGTAGAAATCCGCCAGATGGGCCCGGATGCCGTTCAGATCGACGAACCGATCAATCGACCGCAGCAGGTGGTCTTGGGGAACATGATCCTCTAGCGAGAACTCGTAGAACAGAGCCGCCTGCGCTTCCTGCCTCGGTCCCATCATCGCCAATCCCTCCCTATAGGACGAATTGAATCAGCGACTTGCCACTCGATCAAGGAAGAGTTTTTCAACATAATAGGC
>NZ_JBMPGU010000012.1:0-133325 GCF_049323015.1 Thalassococcus sp. BH17M4-6 | reverse complement strand
CGACACTCAGTTCCACACTGACATCGACGTCACCTTCACCATGTCCGGCGAAGCCGACAACGGCCTGACCTTCGGCGCCAACGTCGACCTCGACGAGTCGGTCACCGGTGCAGCATTCGCAACCGGCTCCCAGGGCGGCGAAGCCATCTTCGTGTCCTTCGGCGGCGCAACCCTGACCATGGGTGACACCGACGGTGCAATGGACGCACGTATGCCCGAAATGGCGCTGGCTGGCGGTTCCATCCAGGACGACGAAACCGGCCACGTCGGTTTTGACGACCAGGACGGCCACCTGCTGCTGGGCACCGACTCCGGTCTGTCGCTCGACGGCAACGGCGACGGTCAGATCGCGCGCTTCGACTACACCTACGACGCGTTCGTGTTCTCGTTCTCGGTCGAGCAGGCCAACAACGGTGCAGACACCTACGGCTTCTTCAACGCAATCGGCGTTCCCGCCGGTTACGACGCAGACCCGATCTACGGTCTGGGTGTTGGCTACGCTGGCGAATTCAACGGCATCTCGCTGAACGCCGGTCTCGGCTTCCAGTCGCAGAACGACGTTGCTCAGACCTACGGTCTGGCTGTGACCGCCGGCTTCTCGAACGGTCTGTCGGTTGGTGCAACCTTCTCGAAGACCGAAGTCGACGGCACCCTGGAATCCACCTTCGGCCTGCCGGATGAGGACATCACCCACGTCGGTCTGGGCGTTGGCTACGAGATGAACAACATCGCAGTCGGTCTGAACTGGGGTCGTTACGAGTACAACGGCGCAGAAGTCGATGGTTACGGCCTGGCCGCATCCTACGACCTGGGCGGCGGTCTCTCGGCGCGCCTCGGCTACGGCTACAGCGACTTCGGTGGCGGCGTCGACGTCGACACCTACTCGCTGGGTCTGGCAATGAGCTTCTAAGCTCTGCCCGAACCATCGGTTCAAGGAAGAGCGGGCTTCGGCCCGCTCTTTTCTTTTGCGCATCCAAAAAAAGAGGGCGGGTCTTGGCCTGCTCTTTTGCGTCTTTTACGCACCACTGAGTTACATTTATGTCGAGAACTTCCACCTTTGCTTGTAAATGCGGGGTCAAGGAAGCATGGTGTGTTCATCGGGACCGGACATCCGGATTGCCACCAACCTTTCGCACATCATGAGGGACCCCATGAAAAAGATTCTTTTTGCAACCACCGCGCTGGTCGCAACCGCGGGCGTCGCCTCTGCTCAGGACCTGGGCATCGGTTTGACCGGGATGGCCGAAATGGGCATCTACGACATCGGTACCGGCGACACTCAGTTCCACACTGACATCGACGTCACCTTCACCATGTCCGGCGAAGCCGACAACGGCCTGACCTTCGGCGCCAACGTCGACCTCGACGAGTCGGTCACCGGTGCAGCATTCGCAACCGGCTCCCAGGGCGGCGAAGCCATCTTCGTGTCCTTCGGCGGCGCAACCCTGACCATGGGTGACACCGACGGTGCAATGGACGCACGTATGCCCGAAATGGCGCTGGCTGGCGGCTCGCTGCAGGACGAAGAGACCAACCACGTCGGTTTCGACGACCAGGACGGCCACCTGCTGCTGGGCACCGACACCGGTCTGTCGCTTGATGGCAACGGCGACGGTCAGATCGCGCGCTTCGACTATACCTACAATGCGTTCGTGTTCTCGTTCTCGGTCGAGCAGGCCAACAACGGCGCCGACACCTACGGCTTCTTCAACGCAATCGGCGTTCCCGCCGGTTACGACGCAGACCCGATCTACGGTCTGGGTGTTGGCTACGCTGGCGAATTCAACGGCATCTCGCTGAACGCCGGTTTCGGCTTCCAGTCGCAGAACGACGTTGCTCAGACCTACGGTCTGGCAGCGACTGCCGGCTTCTCGAACGGCCTGTCGGTTGGTGCAACCTTCTCGAAGACCGAAGTCGACGGCACCCTGGAATCCACCTTCGGCCTGCCGGATGAGGACATCACCCACGTCGGTCTGGGCGTCGGCTACGAGATGAACAACATCGCAGTCGGCCTGAACTGGGGTCGTTACGAGTACAACGGCGTAGAAGTCAATGGATACGGCCTGGCCGCATCCTACGACTTGGGCGGCGGTCTGTCGGCGCGCCTCGGCTACAGCCTCAACGACCGCAAGGACCTCGGCCTCGACGATGTCGACCTGTACTCGCTGGGTCTGGCAATGAGCTTCTAGGCTCTGCCCGAACCATCGGTTCAAGGAAGAGCGGGCTTCGGCCCGCTCTTTTCTTTTGCGCGGCCGCGTATTAGCTATCGGCGGAAAGGACCCGCCATGCTTGCCGCCGACCCCAAAGCGCTCAAGGCCCGCTACGACGCTGCCTTGCGCAGGCTGTCCGCCGGGCAGCTGAACCAGGCGAAGGCGGATTTCATCGCGCTGCTGATCCCCCTGCCCCGGTCCGCGGAGATCCATTATCAGCTGTCCCGCATCGCGCATCTGCAGGGCGACCTTGCCGCGCGCGCGGCCCACCTGGGCGATGCGCTGGCAATCAAACCGCAGGAACCCGCGCTGAACGAGGCCGCCGTGGCCGCCTTTACCGCCACGCGCGCGTTCGATAAGGCGCTTGCCGCGCACGACCGGCTGATCGCGCAGACTCCCGGCGATCTGAAACGTCAAGCCGACAAGGGCCTGACCCTGCAGTTCGCCGGGGATTTCGACGCGGCAGAGGCGCTGTTCCGCAAGCTGATCCGCAAGGCGCCCGACAATGGATCGCTGTACCGGATCCTGACGGCGACGCGAAAGCTGCCTGCGAACGATCCGCTGATGGACCGCATGCGCCGTCTGCTGGCCAATCCCAAGGTACCCGACATCGGCAAGATGCATGCCTCCTACGCCATGGCCAAGGCGCTCGAGGATCAGGGCCGGCACGGGCAGGTCTTTGCCCATCTCGACCGCGCCAACGCCCTGCAACGCAAGGCCGCACCCTTCGATCCGGACGTCTATGCCGCCGATCACCGCGCCATCGTGGCGGCGCAGGATGCCGATCTCACTCCGCTCGACATCGAGCTGCCCCTGCGTCCAGTCTTTGTCACCGGCATGCCCCGTTCCGGCACGACGCTGGTGGAACATATCCTGGCCGCGCACAGCCGGGTCACCGCCGGCGGCGAGCTGGGCCACGCCGTGCGCACCGCGGTGGCGCAGCTTGGCGACGGCACCAGCCTGTCACCGCTCGACGGGCAGAGCGCCGAGGCCGTCATCCGCTTCGCCCGAAGCTATGTTCAGCACGTCATCCGTGACACCGGCGCGTGCCAGGGCGTCGTCACCGACAAGAGCATCCTCAATCACCTGATCTACGGCCTGCTGCACCGCGCTCTGCCCGGCGCCCGGATGATCGCCGTGCACCGCGACCCGCGCGACATCGCACTGTCGATCTACAAGAATCATTTTCAGACCGGCACCCACCGCTACGGCAACCGGCTGGCCGACATCGCCCCGGTGATCAAGGCGTTCCGCGCCAATATCGCGCATTGGCGCCGCCGCCTGCCTGAGGGCACGCTGACCGAGGTCCGATACGAGGATCTGGTGGCCGATCCCGAATCCCAGACCCGCGCGCTGGTGCGGGCCGCGGGGCTTGAGTGGGAAGACGCCTGCCTTGACTTTCACTCCGCCGGGGGCACCGTAAGGACCCTCAGCCTGCACCAGGTGCGCCAGCCGATCTATCGCGCCTCGGCCCAGGCCTGGCGCAAATACGAGACTGAACTGGCCCCGTTCATCGCGGCCTGGGGGGACGATCAATGGGACTGACCGACATCAAGGAACGCATCGCAAAGGCGGAACGGGAGGCAGGCCGACCCGAAGGGTCGGTCACGCTGATCGCCGTGTCGAAGGTGCAGCCCAATGAGCGTGTCCGCGCGGTGCTCGAGGCGGGCCACAGGGTCTATGGCGAAAACAAAGTGCAGGAGGCAGCGGGCAAATGGCCCGATTTCCGCGAGGCGTTCGACGGCGTGTCGGTGCATCTGATCGGTCCGCTGCAAAGCAACAAGACCCGCCAGGCGGTGCAGCTTTTCGACGCGATCCATTCGGTCGACCGGCCCAAGATCGCCAAGGCCATCGCCCGCGTCGCGCAGGAGGAAGGGCAGTGCCCCGATATCTTCATCCAGGTCAACACCGGCGAAGAGGATCAGAAGGCCGGCGTCCTGCCCGGAGAGACTGACGGTTTCGTCGCCGAATGCCGCGCGCTCGATCTGCCGGTCAAGGGGCTGATGTGCATCCCGCCGGTGGACGAAACGCCGTCGCTGCACTTTGCCCTGCTGGCCAAGCTTGCCGCGCGCAACGACCTTGCGGGCCTGTCGATGGGGATGAGCGCCGATTTCGAAGAGGCGATTGCCCTGGGCGCCACCCATGTCCGCGTCGGATCGGCGATCTTTGGCGAACGCGATTACGGCTGACCGCTGCGGGTCAGACGCCGCCCTGAAAACGAAAACCCCCGGGCGAGAGCCCGGGGGTTTCCAACATCTCTGCTCCGCTCCGGATCAGTGCAGCTTCTTGCCGACCTGATCAATCGCGTCGTCGATGAGCTTGTTCGCGTCCGACGCCGTCATCTGCTTGGCCACCACGTCCTTGGCGGCCTGCACCGCGACGGTCACCGCGCGGTCACGCACCTCGCGTACCGCCGATGCCTCGGCCGATGCGATCTGGTCGTTCGCGGCCGCCAGTCGGCGCTCCAGCGTCTTGGCGATATCGGCCTTGGCTTCCTCGGCGGCGATCTCCGCCTCTTCGCGGGCCTGGGCCACGATGCGGTCGGCCTGTTCCTGCACTTCGCGCTGCTTGCGCTCGTAGGACGCCAGAAGCGTCTGCGCCTCTTCGCGCAGCGCACGCGCCTCATCCAGTTCGGACTGAATGCCGTCGGCGCGCTTGTCCAGCATGCTCATCAGCATGCTCGGCACGTTGTAGTAGATCAGCACGACGATAAACAGGATGAAGGCCAACAGGACGATAAAGTCGGTGTTGGTCAGCGAAAAGAACTCGTCACCGGCGGCAAGGGCCGGGGACGCGGCGAGCATGGAAAGGGTGAAAAGTCCGGTCAGCTTGCGCATGGTCTTACCCTTTCATCCGTTGCGACACGGCGGCGTCGATGGCCTGGTCGTCGGCCTTGCCACCCAGCGCGGCCACGAGGGCTGCGGCGGTGTCCTTGGCGACGGCTTCCACATTCTCCATCGCGGAGGCGCGGATTTCATTGATCGCCTTTTCGGACTCGGCGGCCTTGGCGGCAATTTCGGCATCGGCCTTTTTCGTGGCCTCGGCCAGATCGGCCTTTATCTCGTCGCGGGCACGCTGCGCGATGGCATGCGCCTCGGCACGGGCATCGGCGAGCGCCTTGTCATAAGCCTCTTCCGCCTCGGCGGCCTGCCGCTTGAGCTGTTCGGCCTTGGCGATGTCGTTGCTGATCGTGCCCTGACGTTCAGCCAGAACGGCGGCGATGCGCGGCAGCGCGACGCGCGACAGCACGAAATAGATCGCGAGCAGCGCCAGGACGAGCCAGAAGATCTGGTTGCCCCAGTTGGAAAAGTCCAGCTGCGGCATGCCCGGTGCGGTGCCCACCTCATGGGCCGCAACACCTGTGGCATCGGCCAGGCCGTCGCCTGCGGCCTGTGTAGTTTCGGTTGCCATGTGGCCGTCCTCCAAGGGTGCTTTTCTCTACAACGGGCGGCGCGGCATCATGGCCACGACCGCCCGAGCGTAAGGATCAGAACCGTGGCTTAGACGGCGAACATCAGCAGCAGGGCGACGAGGAACGAGAAGATCCCCAGCGCTTCTGCGAACGCGATGCCGATGAACAGCGTGGCGGTCTGACCGGCGGCTGCCGACGGGTTGCGCAGAGCGCCGGACAGGAAGTTACCTGCCACGTTGCCCACACCGATTGCGGCTGCGCCGGAACCGATTGCTGCCAGGCCTGCGCCGATGTGTGCGAGATCGCCTTCCATGAGAATTCTCCTTACGATTGGAAGTTAGAGTGTGATGGGTTCGTGTCGGGTGTAGCGTGGGTTTTCCAACCCACCGCAACTAGTGATGGGGATGCAGTGCGTCCTTGAGGTAGACACATGTCAGGATGGTGAAGACGTAGGCCTGGATGAAGGCCACCAGAACCTCTAGCCCGTACATCGCCGTGATCGCAAGGATCGACACCGGCGAAATGACGGCGATGGCCGCGAAGCCCGCGAACACCTTGATCACCGCGTGACCGGCCATGATGTTACCGGCAAGACGGATGGAATGGCTGACCGGGCGCACGAAGTACGAAATGATCTCGATCACCGCCAGCACCGGACGCAGGGCGAGCGGTGCGCTCGACACCCAGAAAAGCTCGAGGAACGACGCGCCGTTCTTGATGAAGCCCAGGACCGTGACAGTGAGGAACACCGCCAGCGCCAACACCACGGTGACGGCAAAGTGCGACGTGGTCGAAAACGACATCGGGATCAGGGCCAGGAAGTTGGCGAAGACGATGAACATGAACAGCGTCATGATGTAGGGGAAATACTTCACCCCTTCCTTGCCGGTCACGTCCTCGACCATCTTGTAGACAAAGCCGTATGCCAATTCGCCCACCGACTGGGTGCGCGACGGCACGATGGCGCGTTTGCCGGTGCCCAGAACCATCAGCGCGATGATCGCCAGCACGGTCAGCGCCAGCCACAGCGTCGCGTTGGTCACGGTGAAGAGCCCGACCGCGCCGTCGCCGAACAGCGGCTTCACGATGAACTGATCCATCGGGTGGAAAACCAGACCGCCCTCTTCACCGCCGTGCGCTTCAGTCGCCATGATGTGCCCTCTCGTCCTCTCCGGCCGTGTCGGCCAGTTTCTTCTCTTGGATCTCCGCGGCGCTGCGGATCATCGTCTTCACGCCCGCCACGAAACCCAGCAATGTGAACACCACCAGCATCCAGGGCAGCGTGCCGAACAGCACATCGAGCCCGTATCCGATGGCAAAGCCGATCCCCAGACCGGCCACCAATTCGATCACCATCCGCCAGGCCAGCTGCGCCTGTGAATAGTGCTCCTCCTGGTGCGATTTGGCGGGTGTCTTGGCAGCCTTGACCGCCGCAATCCGCGCGTCCAGTTCGGCCAGCCGCCGTTTCGGATCGGGATCGGTCACACCCATCGCCCCTTTCGGACATCTGGTAGGTTGCTAAGGGGCAGCGCCCCCCGAGTCAAGCAGGCGGGACGGGCTTTGCGCGAGGCAAAAGACAACATATTTTCAATGAGATACGGTGTTTGTGAAGATGACTGACCAAAGCGTCGCAGGAGCGTTAGAGGCCAGCCGCAGCCGCATGGCATATTCAACCCCGGGGTTGAGTAACGGTTCGTGTACCCTTGACGGCCCGGCAGGGATATCGCCAATGGGCGTATGACCCGCGATCTGGACACCATCTTCTCCGCCTTGGCCGATCCGACCCGCCGTCGCATCCTGTCGATGCTTCTGGAGGATGACATGGCCGTGACGGACGTCGCGGAACCGTTCGAGATGAGCCTCGCGGCCATCTCGAAACACCTGGCGATACTCGCGACCGCCGGTTTGATCAGTCAGGAAAAGCGCGGGCGGGTCAAATGGTGCCAGTTGGAGCCCGACGCCCTGCGCGATGCCAGCATCTGGATGCAGGCCTTCGGGCAGTTCGAAGCGCCCGACCTTGATGCGTTCGAGCGCTTCCTGGAACGTGAATTCGTATCAGGCCAGGCCGGCGAGCCGCAGAATGACAAGCACGACGACGACAAGGCCGACGATATAGATAAGGTTGCGCAACATGGTGTTCTCCGATCCAAAGTGTGATGAGTTAACGCCGATCCGCTGACTTTCGTTCCCCCGGCACCTGTCCGGCCCCCGGCGCCTCTTCATCCCGCAGCAACAGCAACAGCGCCAGAACCGTCAGCGCCACCCCCGGCAGAACCAGCGTTGGTGGTGCTCCATGCCCCAGCGCCACCTCCCAGACCAGCACCCAGCTGGGGGTGAGATAGGTATAGGCCATGACCTTGGCCGACGGCAGGTTGAGCGATCCGAACCGCAGCAGCGGAAAGGTCAGCGCCGTCGCCATGATGGAAATGTAGATCAGCGTGATCCAGACGATGCCCGGCAGAGCCGCCCAGTCGGTGGCCAGCATCGCGGGCCCCCCGTAGACCAGCAAAAGCCCCGCCCCCGCCACCACTACGCCCGCGTTGAAGGTCAGCGCCGATTCCCCGCGGTTGAGCTTGCGCACCAGCGGAATATAGAATGCATGCGCCAGGCAGCCCCAGAAATAGACGGTTTCCCCCCGCCCGATCTGGAAGGCCAGAAAGGCCGACACATCGGCGCGAAAGATCACCCAAAGCGCGCCGATGCCGCCGATCACCAGCGCTGTCGCCATGCGCGGCGTCGTGACCTGCCGCAGCAGCAACCACCCGAAGGCCCCCGCGAGGATCGGGTTGAGCGTGAAGACCGCCGCCATGCTCACCGGTTCCGCGGTCTTGAGCCCCTCGAACATCATCACGAAGTAAAAGACGAAAAGCCCGGACAACAGCACATAGCGCCAGGGGGCCGCAAAGGCGCGGCGCGGCATCTCGCCCATGGCGAAGGCAATGCCGGTGAGCAGCACCGCCGCGATGACAAAGCGCGCGGCGGTCATCACTTCGGGCGCGATGAAGGGTGCAGCCATCCCTCCCAGCGAAAAAGACCCCGCCACCAGCGCCGAAAAGGACAGCATCGCCAGATGGCCGCGGGCGGCGCCGGTCATGCGTCCTGCCAGTCGGCCACATGATCCTTGAGGTGCCGCAACAGCGCCTGCACCTTGGCAGTGCGGTGCAGGTCGACATGGGTGACGAGCCACAGGTTCGAGGCCCAGTCGTCTTGCGGGGGCATGATCTCGACCAGTGTGGGCTGGGACTGCGCCGCGCGCAGGCCGAAAAAGCCGATGCCCGTCCCGGCCAGCACCGCCGATTCCAGCACTCGGCTGTCGGTGCTGCGGAACACAACCTGGTCATAGGGCACGTTTTCGCGCAGCCAGCGCTGGAACGGCGCGCGGCTGTCCGGCAGGTCATGCCCGACGAATCTGTGCTGCGCGAAATCCTCAGGCCCATCGGGCTTGCCGTGTCGGTCGATATAGGATTGCGCGGCGTAGAGCCCGATCTTCGCCTTGAGGAAGGGCTGCACCACGTTGTCGGGTTCGTCCGGTTGCGGACCCGCCCGCAGCGCCACGTGCGCCTCGCCGTATTCCAGGCGGAACACCCGGTCGTCGGTCAGATAGCGGACCACGAGATCGGGATGCGCCTCCTGAAAGGCCACGAGCGCCGGCACCATCAGCGGCGCGAAGGCGACAAGCGAGGTGACCAGCAGCTCGCCCGACACATCCGCCCCGCGCCCCCTGATCCGTCCGGCGAGTTGCTGGAACTGGTCATCGGTGGTCTGGGCGACGCGCGAAAGATCCTGACCCGCCTCGGTCGGTGTGTAGCCGCGCGCGTGCCGCTGGAAGAGCTTGACCCCCATCCGTCCTTCCAGCGCGTCGATGTGGCGGATCACCGTGGCATGATGCACGCCCAGAACCTCGGCCGCGCCGCTGACCGTGCCCAGCCGCGCCACCTGGTAGGCGGTGCGAATCTCGTCCCAATTGTCCATTGTCACCCTCTGTGCGCCTGATCACATTTCACGGATATTTGGGCGGATAGAGTGTGATTTTGCAATGAGCAAACACAGCTTTTGGCATCATGCCACACGACACCGCTGCCGGGTGGGTCCGGACAAAAGAAACGCGGCCCGGCAGAGACTGCCGGGCCGCGTCATATCAGCTTCACCGCCCTAGCGGGCTGTGGCGAAGATCAGTCTTCGTCCGTGCCGGTGGTCGAGCTGGACGAATCATCGTCACCCAGCGCGCCAGCGACAAGCGCCACAACAGCGGCACCACCGACGACTGCGGCAATTGCCACGCCCGGGCCAACGCTGGAACCAGCGGGAACGATGAACGGATCATCAACGTCATCTTCCATGATGACTGCGCCTTTGCCGCCTGCGAAAGCAGAGGTCGACATTGCAGCCGCGAGGAGCGATGCGGTCAGGATTTTCTTCAGGTCCACGATATTACCTCTTCAAAAGTTCGTAATTGCGAGACCCGTATAACGCAGATGGACACGCCATACGAGACCTAGTTTGCCGAAACAGCGGCTGCCATCCCGAACATCAGCTTCTATGTAGCCAATTTACCACCGGTTTCGCAACAGGCGCGTCCCGGCCTTCGCGGATAATCGCGCATTTTTGTTGCCACGACCTTTATTTGGGCAGTCAGGCAGCCGCTAAGCCCCTGTGCGGCCCCGATTCTGAGGCCTGCGGCGATCTGCTGAATTTTTCATCATCCAGCCTCGTCCCCCGGGAAGCCTTGACTCGGGCAACACAGGCTCCTAAACGCGCAGGATCACCCGGAAGTCGCACGCTTCCGGTCCCTTGGGATTGCCCCGGGATCGCCCTCCGTCAGCGCGTTGCGCCCACGGGGGCGCATCTGCTTTGCGGTCGCGCCTTTGGCCACCCCGGGGTTTGTGGAACGCGCCGTCGGCCCTTACCTTAAGGCCGACACATGGAAACCGGCAAGGAGGCCGAAGGCATGTTTGAAAATCTATCCGAACGCCTTTCCGGCGTCTTCGACCGGCTGACCAAGCAGGGCGCGCTGTCAGAAGGCGACGTGAAAACCGCCCTGCGCGAGGTTCGCGTTGCCCTGCTCGAGGCGGATGTCTCGTTGCCGGTGGCCCGCGATTTCGTCAAGGCGGTGCAGGACAAGGCGACCGGCCAGGCGGTGACCAAATCGGTCACGCCGGGCCAGCAGGTCGTCAAGATCGTGCATGACGAGCTGATCAACACCCTGCGCGGCGAAGGCGATCCCGGCGCCCTGCGCATCGACAACGCACCCGCGCCGATTCTGATGGTCGGCCTGCAGGGCGGCGGCAAGACGACGACCACGGCCAAGCTGGCCAAGCGGCTGAAAGAGCGCGACGGCAAGAAGGTCCTGATGGCCTCGCTCGACGTGAACCGCCCAGCGGCGATGGAGCAGCTGCAAATTCTGGGCACCCAGATCGGCGTTGACACGCTGCCCATC
The DNA here is from genome assembly GCF_049323015.1 of Thalassococcus sp. BH17M4-6. Taxonomy (NCBI): domain Bacteria; kingdom Pseudomonadati; phylum Pseudomonadota; class Alphaproteobacteria; order Rhodobacterales; family Roseobacteraceae; genus Thalassococcus; species Thalassococcus sp. BH17M4-6. The sequence goes on along the minus strand of NZ_JBMPGU010000012.1, from coordinate 122,266 downwards.
GTCAAGGGCGAACAACCGGTGCAGATCGCCAAGCGCGCCAAGACCCAGGCCAGCCTTGGCGGTTATGACGTCTACATGCTCGACACCGCAGGACGCCTGTCCATCGACGAAGAGCTGATGGCCCAGGTCGAAGCGGTGCGCGACGTCGCCAACCCGCGCGAAACCCTGCTGGTCGTCGACGGCCTGACCGGTCAGGACGCGGTGCACACAGCCGAGAATTTCGACAGCCGCATCGGCATCACCGGTGTGGTTCTGACCCGGATGGACGGCGACGGCCGCGGCGGCGCGGCGCTCTCGATGCGTGCTGTGACCGGCAAGCCGATCAAGTTCGTGGGCCTGGGCGAAAAGCTCGACGCGCTGGAGACGTTCGAGCCTGACCGTATCGCAGGCCGCATACTTGGCATGGGCGACATCGTGGCGCTCGTGGAAAAGGCGCAGGCGACGATCGAGGCCGAGCAGGCCGAGCGCATGATGAAGCGCTTCCAGAAGGGTCAGTTCAACATGAACGACCTGCGCATGCAGCTTGAGCAGATGATGAAGATGGGCGGCATGGAAGGCATGATGTCGATGATGCCCGGCATGGGCAAGATGTCCAAGCAGATGAACGACGCCGGCCTTGATGACCGGATTCTCAAGCAGCAGGTCGCTCTGATCAACTCCATGACCAAGAAAGAGCGCGCCAATCCCGCGCTGCTGCAGGCCAGCCGGAAAAAGCGTATCGCGCGCGGCGCGGGCATGGAGGTCAGCGACCTCAACAAGCTGCTCAAGATGCACCGCCAGATGTCCGACATGATGAAGAAGATGGGCAAGATGGGTAAAGGCGGCATGATGAAACAGGCCATGAAGGGCATGTTCGGCAAGGGCGGGCCGTCGCCCGAGGACATGGCCGCGGGCATGGACCCCAAGGCGCTTGAGGCGGCGGCCCGCCAGATGGGCGGCAAGCTGCCCGGTATGGGCGGCGGCGCGGCCCTGCCCCCCGGCCTGTCGGGTTTCGGCAAGAAGAAGTAAGTGACCACCGCCCCCGTCATATCCACGGCGCGCCTGCGTCTGCGTCCGCACCGGATGGATGATCTGGAGCCCTTCTGGGCTTTCTACCAGACACCTCGCGCGGCCTATGTGGGCGCGCCCAAGACCCGTACGCACCTTTTCTACGGCCTCTCTTCCGAGGTCGTCTCGTGGGATTGGATGGGGCACGGCGCTTGGGCGATTGACAGCGCCGAGGGTGAGTTGATCGGACAGGTGGCCATCACCCGGCCGCCGCATTTCCCCGAACGCGAAATCGGCTGGACGCTGTTCGAGGGTCACGAAGGCAAGGGATATGCGTTTGAAGCCGCCACAGCCGCGCTGAACTGGGCCTGGGCCGAAGGCTTCGACACGCTCGTGAGCTACATCACACCGGAAAACGCCCCCTCGATAGCGCTGGCCGAACGGTTGGGCGCGACCCATGACAGCGCGGCGGCGCTGCCGGACGGCGAAACCGCCGAAGAAACGGTGGTTTACCGCCACATGCCCGACGCCGACGGATCATCGGAGGCCTACGCATGAGCCTCACCAACGCGCCTCGTCTGGACACCGACCGGCTGACTTTGCGCGGCCCCGAGAAATCGGATGCGTCCGCGGTCATGACCTTTCTCATGGACCCGACGCGCAGCGCGGGCTTTGGGCATATCGCGCTGCGCGGCGACGCCTGGCGCTGGTTCGCGATGAACGTCGGCCACTGGCACTGGCACGGCTTTGGCTATTTCGTGATCGAGGACAAGGCGACCGGCGCGCCCGCGGGCATTTCCGGCGTTTGGTTCCCAGAAAGCTGGCCGGAACCGGAACTGGGCTGGGTGGTTTTCGACGGGTTCGAAGGCAAGGGCATCGCCTTCGAGGCGGCAAGCCGCGTGCGCCATTACGCCTACAGCGATCTGGGCCTGACCACGCTGACCTCGAACATCGTGCCGGACAACGCCCGGTCCAAGGCGCTCGCCACCCGGCTGGGCGCGGTCTATGAGCGGACCTACCACAACGAGAACATGGGCGAGGACGAGCTTTGGCGTCATCCGTCGCCCGCCGATCTGGGTCTGACCCCGGGGGTACGCGCATGACCGCCCCCACCTTCATCCCCGTGATCGAGACCGAACATCTGATCCTGCGCGAACCCCGGCTTGGCGACTTCGACGCGCTTTGCGCCTATTTCAGCGATGCGCGCAGCGCCTTTAACGGTGGCCCGCTGGACGCCGAGGGCACCTGGCGGGTGCTGACATCAGCGTCGGGCCTATGGCGGTTGCGCGGTCATGGCCTGTGGTTCATCACCCGCAAGGATGACGACACCTTCATCGGGTTCGCGGGAATCTTTCACGCTTTCGACTGGCCCGAGCCGGAACTGGGCTATGGCATCGCCGCCGGGCACGAAGGCCGCGGCGTGGCGTTCGAGGCGGCGATGGCCGCGCGTCAGGCGGCGGCGACGCATTTCAACCTGACCCGCCTGCCCAGCTTCATCGCGCCGGACAACGCCCGGTCCATCGCGTTGGCCGAACGCATGGGTGCCACGTTCGAGCGAAAGCTGACGTTGCGCGGCGACATCTCGCACGTCTATCGCCACCCTCAGGTGACGCCATGACCGCGCCCGTCGAACGTCATCGCCCCGGCATCGCATCGCGCCATGCCGCGCGTCTGGGCGGGCAGATCGCCACGCTCGACACCAAGCGGCTGCAGATGCGTAGCCCGCGGATCTACGATTTCGAAGCCTATGCCGAGATCATGATGTCGGATCGGGCGCAGTTCCTGGGCGGCACCATGACCCGGGCCGAGGCCTGGACCGATTTCACCCAGTACGTGGCGCTGTGGCTGCTGCACGGCCACGGGCTCTGGACCATCGACGCGCAGACCCAGCCTTCGGCCGGTTTCGTGCTGCTGGGATACGAATACGAGGACCCGGAGCCGGAGCTGGGCATCCTTCTCAGCGCCGATGCCGAAGGACAGGGCTATGCGCAGGAAGCCTGCGAAGCGGTGCGCGCCTACGCCTTCGACACGCTGAAATGGGAAAGCTGCGTGTCCTACGTGGACCCGGCCAATGCCCGCTGCATCGCGCTGATGGAAAGACTGTCGGCCTTCCGCGACACCACGGCGGAATCCGAATTGCTGGACGACACGCTGGTCTTTCGCCATGTGCCGCTTGTTGCCGAGGATGCGGCATGACCCAGATCCCCGAACTTACCACCAAGCGGCTGGTCCTGCGCGGGCCCGAAGCATCGGATTATCCCGACTTCAAGGCCACGTTCAGCTCGTACCGGTCGCGCTTCATGGGCGGGCCGCTCAATGGCTACGAGGCCTGGATGCTCTATGCCGCCGAGATCGGACACTGGCAGATCCGCGGCTTTGGCATGTGGATGGTGCACCTCAAGGACACCGGCGAAACCGTCGGCATGGCGGGCGGCTGGTTTCCGGCCAAATGGCCGGAAAAGGAGCTGGCCTGGATCATCTGGCCCGACCGGGCCGGCAAGGGCTACGCGCTCGAGGCGATGGACCGCGTGCGGCGGCATGCCTACGAGGCGCTGGGGTGGGACACGGCGGTAAGCTACATCGACCCCAAGAACCTCGACAGCATCCGGCTGGCCGAACGGCTGGGCGCGAAAAAGGATGCCGGGGCGGCGACGGTCGACGGCACCGACGCCTGCTACCGTCATCCATCGCCCGCCGCCCTGCGCGGCAGCCAGATCACCCACGGGATCGAGATGGAAATCGCCAACTATATCGACCCGCTCTTCAAACCAAAGGGGTTCGCAATTGACTGACGCCCACACCACCCGGCCCGGCGGCGATACGCCCGATCCGGTGACGCGCGCCGCAGCGCTTCTGCGCGGGCACCGCGAGTCGATCGACAGGCTCGACGCGATCCTTGTCTTCACGCTGGCAGAGCGGTTCAAGCACACCCAGGCGGTGGGGGTGCTCAAGGCCGAACACGCCCTGCCCCCGTCCGATCCCGCGCGCGAAGCCGACCAGATCGCGCGACTCGAGGATTTGGCGGTTCAGGCCGATCTGGACCCTGAATTCGCCAAGAAATTCCTGAACTTCATCATTCAGGAAGTCATCAAGCACCACGAACAACACCAATCCTGACGGGGTCCCCGTCGAACGCCATTCCAAAAGGAGAAACACAATGGCCATCAAAATTCGTCTCGCCCGTGGCGGTTCCAAGAAGCGCCCGCACTACCGGATCGTGGCGGCAGACAGCCGCATGCCGCGCGACGGCCGCTTTATCGAAAAGCTGGGCACCTATAACCCGCTGCTGCCGAAAGACAGCGAAGACCGCGTGAAGATGGACGTGGAGCGGGTTCAGTACTGGCTGAGCCAGGGCGCACAGACCACCGACCGCGTGACCCGCTTCCTCGAAGCTGCCGGCATCAAGGACAAGACCGAGCGCAACAACCCCAAGAAGGGTACGCCGGGCAAGGCCGCGCAGGAACGCGCCGAAGCCAAGGCCGCGAAAGCCGCGGCGCCCGCCGAAGACGCCTCGGCCGAGTAATCGGCCCGGTTTTTCCGGATCAGTCGCCCCTGCAGGACACTGCGGGGGCGTTTTTCGTTTGCAGCTTAGCTGTCGTAAAGGCCCGCGACCTTGCCCCGCAGGGCGATCAGCGCCAGCACCGTGTCGATGGTGGGCGTCGGCGTGTCGGTCACGCGGCCCAGTTCCTTGACCGATCCGACCAGCGCGTCGATTTCCATCGGCCGACCTTGGTCAAGGTCCTGCAGCATCGAGGTCCGGTGCGCCCCCACGTCGGCACCGCCCTGAATCCGGCGGTCCACGTCGATGGGGAATTTCACACCCAACTTTTCGGCAATCTCCTGCGCCTCGACCATCATGCCGCGCGCCACCGCGCGGGTGCCGGGATCGGTGCAAAGGACATCGAGCGTCGCGTGGGTCAGGGCAGAAATCGGGTTGAACGACAGGTTGCCCCAAAGCTTGACCCAGATCTCGTCCCGGATCTTGGGCCGAACCGGGGCCTTCAGCCCGGCGGCCCCAAGCGCCTTTGACAGCGCCAGCGCCCGGTCGGATTTGGATCCGTCGGGTTCGCCCAGGGAAAAGCGGTTGCCTTCGATATGCTTCACCACGCCCGGCTCGATCACCTCTGCCGCCGGGTAGACCACGCAACCCAGCACACGGTCTGGCCCGAAACCGTCCCACTGCGCATTGCCGGGATCGACCGTTTCCAGCCGTGTGCCTTCCAGGTCGCCGCCGATCTTGTGGAAATACCACCACGGCACGCCGTTCACGCCCGACACGATGGTGGTGCCCTCGCCAATGAGCGGCTGCATCTTCGGCACGACGGGCGGCACCGAATGCGCCTTGAGCGTGACGATGACGTAATCCTGCGGCCCGAGATCGGCGGCGTTGTCCGACGCGGTGACAGGCACCGTCGTCTCGCCGCCGTCCTCGATCAGGCGCAGACCGTTTTCGCGCATCGCCTCGAGGTGCGGACCCCGCGCCACAAGGCTGACATCGGCCCCCGCCTGTGCGAGTTTCGCGCCCATGTAGCCGCCGATGGCGCCCGCGCCGAAAATACAGATCTTCATCGCGTCCCCCTAGGCCAGGCCGAGCTTCTCGGCCAGGCCGATGCGTTGGAGTTTGCCGGTGGCCCCTTTCGGGATCTCGTCCAGAATGAGGATCTTGCGCGGCACCTTGAACGCCGCCAGCCGTTCGCTGGCGAAATCGCGCACCTCCTTGTCGGTGGCGCTTTGCCCTTCTTTCAGCACCACGGCAGCGGCGACATCCTCGCCCAGCTTGGGGTGCGGCACCGCGAAGGTCACGCATTGCCCGATGGCGGGATGATCGGACAGCACGCCATCGACCTCGAGCGGGCTGATCTTTTCGCCGCCGCGGTTGATGATCTCCTTGAGCCGCCCGGTGAGCGCCAGATAGCCATCCTCGTCAAACACGCCCTGATCGCCGGTGCGGAACCAGCGCTTGCCCTCCGCCTCGAAAAAGTTCTTTTCGTTGGCCTCGGGGTTGGCCTCGTAGCCGGGGGTGACGTTGGGCCCGGAAATGGACACTTCGCCCACGCCGTCGATCAGGCGGTTTTCCACCTCGTGCGCAATGCGCACCTCGGGGCCTGCGGGCAGGCCCACAGCGCCGGGTTTCTGGCGGCCGGGTTCGATGGGATTGCAGCACATCTGGTGCGCCGCCTCGGTCATGCCGTAGGCCTCGACCACCGGAGCGCCGAATGTGTTGGCAAGCTGGGTCATCACCGGGCCGGGCAGCGACGACGAAGACGAGCGCAGGAACCGCAGCCGCGCGTTCTTGATGATCTCTTCGTTGCGGGGGGCACGGGCAAGGATGGCCTGATGCATCGTCGGCACGGCGGTGTACCAGGTGGGGTGCACCTCTTCCAGCCAGCCATAGAACCTGAGCGCATCGAACCCCGGGGCGCAACTGATCGACGCGCCCGCGGCCAGTGACGCGCTGACGGCGGCAATGAGCCCGTGGATATGGAAAAGCGGCATCACGTTGAGGCAGCAATCTTCGGGCGTGAGCGCCAGCGAGGCGCGGATATTCTCGGCCGAGGCCGCGATGTTGGACTGCAAGAGCGGCACGATCTTGGGCCGCGACGTGGTGCCCGAGGTGTGCAGGATCAGCGCCACGTCATCTGCGGCCGGGTCCGTGTCGGGCGCACTGCCGCTGGCATCGGTGGACAGGGTGAAGGTCCCCGCCGGTTCGGTCGCGGTAAGCTCGATCACCGTCATGTCGAACCGCTCTGCCGCAGTGCGGGCGGGGCCGTCATATCCTGCCTCGACGATGATGGCGCGGGCCTTGAGGTCTTCAAGGTAGAAGGCGAATTCGTCTTCCTTGTAGGCCGGGTTCAGCGGCGCGGTGGTGGCGGATTGCGCGACCGTCACAAAGGCCGCGGCCATTTCCGGCCCGTTGGGCAACACGATGGCAACACGGTCCTGCGCGCCGATGCCCGCCGCCCGCAGGGCCTTGCGCACCTCGGCCGTCAGCGCCCTGAGGTCGGCATAGGTCATCCAGTCGCGCCCCGGTGCGCCGATGGCACGGGCCGTGTCGGGATGCGGCTGGATCAGGTCTTCTAGTCTTTGCATCGTGTGTCCTTCATGTCTTTCGCGTGTCTGCGTGCTCGTCTTTGTGGCGGCCCAGTCGCCCGGTCAATTCGCCGCCGCTCGGCGTTTGCGGCGCAGCATCTTGAAGGCGGGCAGCAGGATCAGGATGATGGCGACCACCGTGATGGGCCCTGCGATGGGTCTGTTAAAAAAGATCATCGGGTCACCGGACGACAAGAGCAAGGATTGCCGCAATGTCGGCTCTGCAATCGGCCCCAGCACGATGGCCAGAACCGCGGGCGCCAGCGGGTAGTCGAACTTGCGCAGGAAGAACGCGCCAAGGCCGAAAAGCACGATCAGCCAAAGGTCATGCATGCTGCGCGACGCGGCAAAGCCCCCGACGATGGACAGCACGAAGATGAGCGGCGCCAGGATCGTGAACGGCATGCGCAGCATCCACACGAAAAGCGGGATGAACGCGAGGTTGATCAGAACCGCCGCAAGGTTCGAGATGTAGAACGATCCGATCAGCCCCCAGACGAATTCGGTCTGGTCGACGAAGAGGCGCGGCCCCGGTGTCAGCCCCCAGATCACCATGCCGCCCAGCAGGATCGCCGTGGTAGGCGAGCCCGGGATACCCAGTGTCAGCATCGGCAGCATCGACCCCGTGGAGGCGGAGTTGTTGGCCGCCTCGGGGGCCGCGACGCCATCGGGCGACCCGTTGCCGTATTCGTGCGGGGTTTTCGACACCATTTTCGCGACGCCATAGGCCATCAGCGACCCAGGTGTGGCCCCGGCGGCCGGCAGAACCCCCACGAAAAAGCCAAGGATCGACCCGATCCAGGTGCCTTTCCAGCCCCGGCGCACCGCTTCGCCCGCGTCCGAGGCAAAGCCCTTGACCGTCATCTTTGGGTTCGTCGTCGTGATCTCGCCCCGGGTCTGTTCGATGGTCCAGAGCATCTCTCCGATGCCGTAGACGCCGATGGCCAGCACGATGAAGCCGATGCCGCGCAAAAAGCCCTGGATGTCGAACAGAACCAGGCGCGGCTCACCCGAGATCGTGTCGAAGCCGACGGTGGCCAGCACCAGGCCAAGGCAGATCGAAAACACCGTCTTGGGAATGTCGTCGCCGCCCAGACCCACGAAGGTGGCAAAGGCCAGCAGCATCAGGGCAAAAATCTCGGGCGGGCCGAAGTTGAGCGCGGCGGTCGCGAGGATCGGCGCGAACAGCGTGAAGAAAAGCGTGGCGACGCTGCCGCCCACAAAGGAGGCGAGCGCCGCCGTCACCAGCGCGAGGCTGGCCCGCCCCTGCAGCGCCAGGGGCCGCCCGTCAAAGGTGGTCGCGACGGCGGTCGAGGCGCCGGGTATGCCCAGCGTCACCGATGAAATCGCCCCCCCGTACATGGCGCCGTAGTAGATTGCCGCAAGGAAGATGATCGCCGACGCGGGCGGCACCAGAAAGGTGATCGGCAGCAGAATCGCCACCCCGTTCACCGATCCCAGCCCCGGCATCGCCCCGATGAAAAGCCCCACCGTCACGCCGATCAGGATCAGCCCGAGGTTGATGGGCTCCAGCGCCGTCAGAATGCCATCGGCAAGAAATGAGAATACGTCCATGATGATCCTTGGCTCGGGGCTGCGTCAGTAGATGATGTCGTACATCAGGTCGAAGAACGGCTGCGTGAAGCGCATGCCCTGCGGCATCGAGATCTGCATCGCGCCTTCGAAAAAGAAGAAAAGACCGATGGGCAGGAAGATCGCCATCGTCAACGTCAGCAGCCAGGAGTGCCGCCCCAGGAACCGCAGGTAATAGACCAGGAAGATGGCCACGGCCCCGTACATCGACACGACCGAAATCAGCGCCACGAAGCCCGCGACCCCGCCGCCCACAAGGATCACGGTGCGCCATCCGAAGCCATCCATGAGAGGTTCGTCCGACACCGATGCCGGGGTCTTCCCGCGCCACCAGTTCCACGCGATCGCCAGGCAGCTCAGCAGCATGCCCAGCGACAGCCAGAACGGCCAGAACCCGCCCCCCGGCCCCTGCCCGCGGATATATCCGATGGGCAGTTCGGTGCTCTTCCACATCAGGTAGAGCGAAAAGAGGGCAAGCAGCCCCGCGAGCGATATCTCACCTTGGCGCATCCTTGCCCCCTTTCCGTGGTTTCCGCCTTAGCCGTCGATCTGCGACAGCAGGTTGCGGTGGTTCTGAACTTGCGTGGCCCAGTAATCCCGCGTCTGACCCTCATCCATCGGCAGCGGCGACAGGCTTTCCGACACCAGGTAGTTCTGCCAGGCGTCGCTCTCGTAGACCTTGCCGAAAAGATCCCGGTAATAGGCCGCGGCCTCGTCCGACATGCCCGGCGCACCGACGATGGCCCGCTGGTTGTAGTACGAGAAATCGTGCCCCTTTTCCTTCATCGTCGGCACGTCCGGATAGGCCTCCATCCGCTCGTCCGAGAAGGCCAGAAGCGGCACGAAATCGCCCGACTCGTAAAAGCCCTTGGCCTCGGCGGGGTTGTTGACGGTCGCCATGATCTGCTGACCGGCAAGGTCCTTGGCAACGGCGCCGCCGCCGTCATAGGGAATGTACTTGATTGTCAGGTCGTAGGCCCCCGCCATGTAGGCGATGACAATCGAATCTTCCTGGCCGGACCCGGTGCCGCCCATGACGTATTCGCCGTCCATTTCACGGACCTTTTCAACGTATTCCTCAAAGGTCGTGATGCCGGAATCCTTGTGCACCCAAAGCACGAAGGGATCGACGCCCATCATCGTGATCGGGGTGAACTGCTCGATGTCGATGCCCAGCCCCTCTTGCCGGATCGGCGTGGTGTAGAAGGAATTCAGCGTGACCATGATCGTATGGTCGGGGTCGCGCGCATCCTTGAGGTGCAAGAGCGCCTCGGCCCCGGATCCGCCGCCGCGGTTGGTCGGGATCAGCGGGCGGTTGGTCATGTCGTTCGATTCGACCACCGATTGCACGAACCGCGCGATCTGGTCGGCGCCGCCGCCGGGGCCTGCCATGATGGTGAAATCGATCGGGCGTGTCGGCTGCCAGTCTTGCGCCAGCGCCGAAATCGGCATCGCGGCAAGTGTTCCGGCGACGGCCAGCCCCAGAAAAGACCTCTTGGTGATTGTCATGGTGTCTTCCTCCCTTTTGATGTCCGATTGTCCGGACCTTCGTTTCGCGCTGTGTGCGCAGTCTTCCTCTTTGCCCCGGATAACGCGGGGGGATCCCGGTCCGCCCCTGGACGCGCCAGCGTCGTCAATGCGCCATCAGGATCGGCATTTCCGTCTTGTCGATGATGCGCCCGGTGTTGCCGCCAAAGAGCATTTCGGTCTCGTGGCTGTGGCTGTAGGCGCCGATCACAAGCAGGCTGGCGCCGACGGTCTTGCTATTGTTCAAAAGCTCGGTCGGGGCGTCCTTGCCGTCGAACCGGACAACGTCGGCGGTGATGCCGCGCAGCGCGTAGTAGTCGACCAGTTCATCAACGGTGGGACCATGCGATTGCAGCTTGCCGCCGGTCAGGATGCTGACCTTCTTGGCCGCGTGCACGATGTCGAGCGACGAGGCCACCGCTCGCGCCGCGGGCAGCGATCCGTTCCAGCCCACCGCCACGTGCTGCGCAAAACTGTCGTCGGGCTGCAACTGGCCCGGACAGATCAGCACCGGTCGCCCCGCCCCGTAAAGTGCCGCCTTGAGCGAACTTTGCCCCAGGTTCCGTTCGCGCTGCGGCTTTGGCAGGACGATCAGGTCCGCCAAACGCCCGGAATGCTTGACCACATCCGCCATGCGGCCCTGCACCTCGGCGAAGGTGCAGTTCGCGGGCCCCTCTGCATCGCCCTCGTCCTTCAAGCCGTATTCCCCCGCCAGCTTGTGCAGGATGCCGCGCAGATGGTGTTCCTGCCGGTTCGCCAACTCGCCGGCCTGTTCCATCATCACCTTGCGGGCAAACTCGTTCAGCGGAATGCCCTGCGGCATCAGATCCTTGGCCTGCGCGCGGCAATGCACGACATTGACCTGCGCCTCGTGCTGCTTGGCGAGCGCGGCGGAGTGCGCCAGCACGGTCGCGACCATGCCGTCGCCACGCACAGGAACCAGAATGGATTTTATCATCGCCAAAAACCGCCTCTGCGCCCTTGCGCCATTCCGCGCGTCACTTTCATCGAGCGAGATCAGCCACCTGCGTGCATTCTTCCGCTTCCTCAGCGTGTAATGAGCGCGCAACTTTATGTCGTCAAGAAATTTTATTTTGAAATTTACTTTCGGCTCGGATTTCCGAGTGTTTGTAAGCCTTTGGAAACCGTAACTATTTTTGTACTCCAAGGTATACCGTGTTATCCGGTGCCCGGTACACGCCCCCGGAGCCGCTGAACGCGGGCGCGGACAGGGTAAACCGCCCGAATCGCTGGGAAAAACCGATTAAGACCTTTGTCGGTGTCGTCAGGCCGGTTCGGCGACAAGCGTCACGCCGACCTGGCCGATTCCGTCGATCACCACATCGACTGCCATACCCGCCTTGACCGGCCGCGCGCCAATCGACGTGCCGCAGGCGATGAGGTCACCAGGGTTGAGCGTCATGTCCTGCGACAGGGCGCTAACGATCCGCTCGGGCGGCAGGATCATGTCGGAGGCGGGATAGGATTGCCGTTCCCGTTCGTTGACCAGCACCCTGATGGTCAGCGCGCGCCAGTCGAGATCGGTCTCGATCACCGGACCGACAACGCCGAAGCCGTCAAAGCTCTTGGCGCGGGTCCATTGCGGAAAGGACGGATCGGCGTTCAGCACGTCGAGCGAGGTGAAATCGTTGATGCAGGTGTATCCAAGAATCGCATCCGCCGCGTCCTCGGGCGTGATGGCCTTGCAGGTCTTGCCGATCACGATGCCAAGCTCGCCTTCGAATACCACCCGCCCCGCTGCGGCGGGCAGCGTGACCTCTGCCCCCGGACCGCTGAGCGAGGTGTCGGCCTTGAAGAAGTAGAGGGGGTGTTCGGGATGCGCCATGCCGCCCTTTTCCGCCGCCGCCTTGAAATTGTTCCACAGCCCGATGAACTTGCCCGGCACCACCGGGGGCAGCAGGCTGAGGTCGGCCAGATCAATCGCGCCCCCGGCCCCTTCGGACGATCCCAGCGCCGCGCGCGGATGCAACTGGTCGCCTTCGATGACCCCGGTCACCTCTGTGCCGTCGCCGGTGATGGCCCGTGCCCATTTCATGCTGATGCCTCCCTGCTTGCGTGCAACCCCCGGCACAGCCTGGGCGTCGCTTCCGCGCCAGACTGCGCCACTTGCCGCCCCCCATGCAATCCGCTTTTCACTCGACCGGCGTTCCGATCAGGGCGACGGTGCAGCCCAGCACCGCAAGGCACCCGAATACCATCGCCTTGGCCGATCGGCCAAGCCGCCAGGCACGCAGCGCGGCAATGATGGCCTGTATCGCGTAATAAAGCGCGAAGGCGCGCGAGGCATAGCTGATGATTTCAAAGATATTGGCCACCCACGTCAGGACCAGCCCGATGCCGACCAGCACCGCATAGGCCAGCCTTTCGCTGATGACGCCCTTGGTGAGTTCGGCGATCAATCCGCCCGACCCGCTGGTATCGGCGATGGCGGCGCTGAACTGCGCGCTGAGGGCGGCAACGACCAGAAGCAGCGGCAAGATGGGAGCCACCACCTGCATCACGTCTATGATGGCCGTTTCATCGACGCGCCCCGGGTCGAAGTCGAAACCATAGACCAAGAGCACGATGTAGAGGCAGTAGATGGCCGTTGAGAGCCATTGCGCCAGCCGCATGGAGCGGATGCGCAGCGCGGCGTCATAGGTGCCGCCAAGATAGCGCGACGTCTCGAACCCCTGCACCGTCACGATCAGACCGGCCATGAGCGTGATCCCGGCCCACCCGGTCACCTGCGGCGGATCGAAGTGCAGGGCGCCCTGCCCCGTCACCTCGCCAAAATGCACGACCAAGCCAAAGAAAAGCCCTGCGATGATGGCCAGTTTCAGACCGACGGACACCTGCTCCAGACGCTCGAGCGCCGCAAAGCCGCGTGTCATCCCGGTGAACAGGATCAGCAGGAAGACGGCACTGGTCAGCAGGTTCGCGTGGAACGCGTCGTCCAGCGCCGTGAGGCTCACACCAAAGGCGCCGAAAAGGTTGAGGTAGTAGGCGACGGACACGATGAACGCAAAGGCAAGAACGGCAGAGGCCGTCGTTTCAAGCCCGCGGATCAGGCGCGACGGGTCCGGGCTCCGCTCGATATCGGCGATGTTGAACCGGATGGCGCTGCCGAACAGATAGGCCACCGCGCAGAGGCCGATCATGACCAGCGGCGCGTAACCGCCATAGCTGACCCCAAGGATCGGCCCTAGAACCAGAAATCCGCTCCCGATGATCGAGGCGAGCGGCGTGACCGTCGCGCGCCAGAGGCGCGCGCGCGCCACGCGGGGCCAGATCAGGACCGCCCCGGCCAGGACCACAACGGCAAGAGTGAGGGCGTTCAGCATCGAAGGACAAACTCCGATCGGGTTGCCGGGGCAGGTTCAGCACGAGCCCTTATGCACGTGCGCACCGCCCCTGTCGCCGGAAAATCCGTCAGGACGTCCCGGCGCGGGGCATTATCTCGACCGGTGTCGGGGCGTCGTCCTCGTCGCCCATGAGCTCGGCCAGCGGCATGCCCAGGGTGCGCGTCTCGACCTCGTGCAGCTGCTGCAGCAGCCTGTCGACCGCATCCCCCTCTGCCCCCAGACGCCGTTCGACACTGTTGGGCAAGACGCTGTCCTGCCCCTTGGGGATGCCCAGCGACAGCTCCAGGTCGGTGGCCAGATCGCTGAGCCGGGTGCGATGCATGTCGCGGGCCAGCGCGACCTTGCCGTCCTCGGCCTGCACGACATATCCCGCCGCCACAAGCGAATCGAGGATGTCGTCGCGCGCGCCCAACGGTGCGGCGGAAACCAGATCCTCTTCGTCCAGCGTGCCGCCGGCCCTTGCGTGGCGGTGCAGCCGCGCCAAAAGCGCCACCGCGATCTTGAGCTTTTCGGACGGGCCGACGTCGATGTCGAGCACGCCCGACCGGGCCTGCCACCAGTCCGGGAAGGATGCGGCAAAGACCGCGCCAAGGATGATCACCATCCACGAGGTATAGACCCAGACCAGGAAGACCGGCACCGCCGCCACCGCGCCATAGATCGTCTCGTAGCTCGATCCCGAGGTCAGGAAGGTGTTGAAGCCCCAGGCCAGCACCTCGAACGACACGGCGGCAAAGGTGCCCCCGATCAGCGCATGCTTGATCTTCACGCGCCGCGCCGGGACAAGTACGAAAAGCGCGGTGAACCCGACGATGCTGATCAGGACGCTGAGCAATCCGTCAAGCACGCGCCAGCCGTCTTCGGACACATCCGCCTGAATCCCCAGAGTCGTGAGCTGCGCCTCGCTGGCGTATTTCATCAGGTCGGATGTCAGCGTGATGCTGACCCCGATCAGCAGCGGGCCCAGCGTGAGCACCGCCCAGAAGATCAGGAACCGCACCATCAGCGGGCGGGGCCGTTCCACATGCCAGACCCGGTTGAGCGTGTCCTCGACCGTGGACAGCAGCAACACCGCCGCCACCGCCAGCGCCACGACACCCACAGCGGTCAGGTTGCTGGCATTCTGGGTGAAATTCGACAGGTAGTCGGAAATCGCCGCACCCGCTTCGGGCACCACCGCCTCGAAAAACAGCTGTTGCATGCGGCCCTTGACCGCGTCGAAGGCACTGAAACTCGACAGGATGGCAAAGGCGATCACCAGAAGCGGTACCAGCGCCAGCAGCGTCGAATAGGTCAGCGACGCCGCGGCGTTGTTCATCCGCTCCGCGAAAAAGCGGCGGACCGCGAACACGATGAAATGACCGACATCCCAAAGGGCCGATGCCGCGCGGTTGTCTTGCAGACGGTCGAGGCGTTGCATAAAGCTGTTCATCCTTGGGTAGATAGAGCAATTTTCGCCAAACGTCAGGGGCCTGTGCATCTTTTCGGCCCGCGTTGCCCCCGCGCCGCGCCTCGTGCCGGTCATTGTCAAGCCCACGGCAGCCGGGCTATTGCTGGGCCGTCGCAGGCAGCAGGGACCATCAGCATGACCGACCAGATCTGTGTGGGGGCCATCGCAGGCGCCTTCGGCGTGCAGGGCGAGGTTCGGCTGAAAAGCTTTACCGCCGATCCGCAGGCGATCGCGGATTACGCGCCGCTGCAGACCGAGGACGGCGGCCAAAGCTTCGAGGTGCAGATCACCCGGTCGATCCCGCAGGGCTTTGCCGCACGGCTGAGCGGCGTGCGGTCGAAGGAAGAGGCCGACGCGTTGAAAGGCACGCGCCTTTTCGCGCCGCGCGACCGGCTGCCCACGCTCGAGGAGGATGAATACTACCACGCCGACCTGATCGGCCTGGGCGTGTTCGACACCGGCGGCGTGCAACTGGGCACCGTCAAGGCGGTGCTGAACCACGGCGCATCCGATATCCTAGAGGTGCAGGTTCCGGGATCGAGCGCCAGCGTGCTGGTGCCCTTTACCCTTGCCGTCGTGCCCACCGTCGATCTGACGGCGGGCCGTATCGTCGCCGATCCGCCCGAGGGCCTTTTCGACGCATGACGCGGCTGGTGGTCCATCCGGGTTTTCACAAGACCGGGACGACATCGGTGCAGACGCTGCTGCGGGTCAACCGTGGGGTGCTGTCGGATCACCTGCGGATCTATCTGCGCGACGATTTCGAGGAATTGGCGAACACCGCCCGGCGCTATTGCCTGAAGCCCAAAGCGCTGCGGCTGGGGCATGTGGGCGACGCGGCAAAGCGGTTCTTTGACACGCTCGATCCGGCGGACCCGCGGCCGGTGCTGATGTCGTCGGAAGATCTGTCCGGGCTGATGCCCGGGCGGCGAAATCTGACCACCTATGCCGCTGCGGCCCCGCTGATGGCGACCCTCTGCACCGCTGCCCGCGCCCGTTTCGGCAAGCCGTTGCGCGCGACACTGTTCTTTTCCACCCGCGCGGCCGATGCCTGGCTGCGCAGCGCATACTGGCAGCATCTGCGCAGCACCCGGATCACCGAGGACCTGGAAACCTATCTGGCCAGCGCGGGCCCGGCTGCGGATTTCGACGCTGTGCTGGTCGCCGTGTCCGACGCCGTCCGGCGCACCACCGTCACCGCCCTGGCGCTGGAAGAGATGCGTGATCTGCCGCAAGGTCCGCTGACCCCACTTCTGGAACTGACAGAGGTGCCAGACGACGTGCGCGGCCGCATCGCCCTGCTTCCGCCCGCCAACGTCCAGCCCGATATCGGCCTCGATGCGATATTTCTGGCGCTGAACCGATCGGGTCTGCACAACCGCGACGTTGCCGCGATCAAGGCGCAACTCATGAAGATGGCCGCGCCTTAGGCGCCCGGGTCAGTCCCCCGCCCGCGCCATCAGTGTCGATCCGGTCAGTTCCTGCGAGAACGGCACCGGGTGCGGATCCTTGCCCAGCCGGGCGCGGTAGACCGGCAGGCTTTCCGCGACGCGCATCACATAGTTCCGGGTTTCGCGGAAGGGGATGAACTCGATGAAATCCACCACGTCGATCTCGCCCCGACGCGGATCGCCATAGGTCTGCATCCAGCGCACGGGCCGCGACGGGCCGGCGTTGTAGCCCGCCGCCATCATCACCACGTTGCCGTCGAACTGCCGGGCCAGCGACGCAAGATAGGCCGCCCCAAGCCGGGCGTTGTAATCGGGATCACTCAGCAGGCCGTTGCGCGAATAGGGCTCTCCGATCCAGCCTGCGACCTCTTGCGCGGTGCCCGGCATCAGCTGCATGAGCCCGCGCGCGCCCGCCCCCGACACCACGCGCGGATCGAATTCCGACTCGCGGCGGGCGATGGCAAGGACCAGTTCGGTGGGCACCGGATGGCTTTCCTGCGCGAGCGAATGCAGCGGGTAGTAGGGCCCGTGCACCTCGAGCCCCGCACGCGCGGCGCGCTTGCCGACCATGACCTGAATGTGCGGGCGGTCCATTTCATCGAGCATCGCGCCAAGCTGCGCGATCTGCGTCCGGTCGAGCGATTCCGCCAGATGGGTGAAAAAGCGTTCGGCAAGGCTCACCTCCCCCGCCGCAAGCAGCAGCACTGCGGCCTGAAAGACCGACGAGTCGGTGAAGGCGGCGTCGCGCCAGGGCGGCACCTCCGCCTGACCGGCAAGCTGCGGATCGGCGGGAACGCCCGCGCGTTCCGCCGCCAGAAGGCCGTAGAAAGAGGTCTGGAAGCGCGCGCCTTCGGAATAGGCCTTCTGCGCCGCCTCGGTGTCGCCCATCGCCTCGTAGGCGCGGCCGATCCAGTATCCGGCGCGGCCCAGCGAGATCGGCGTTTCCACGTCGTCGCCATGGCCCTGAAAATGCCTGAGCGCATCCGCTGGCCGGTCCAGAAAGCGCAGCGCCAGAAAGCCCGACAACCATTCCAGATCGGCGTAATCGGACCCTTCGGTCAGCCCGTGCGTCGAGGCGATGCGATAGGCCAGCGCGGGATCGCCCGCGCGCATGGTCTCGCGCGCCAGCGACCGGCGGCGGTTGGACCAGGCCCAGGCTTCACCCAGGGTGCCCGCCTCGGATCGTTCGAGCAGCAGTTCGATGGCATCGGCATCGCGGCCCTTGCGCGCCCGCCAGGCAAAGCGTTCGTAGGCCAGACCAGGGTCCGATTGCAGCGCCTCGGGGACCGCGGCGATAAGGGCGTCGACGCCGCCCTGGCTGTTGTGCAGCGCGATGCGCGCCGCGGCCAGCTTGCGGTGATCCTCGTCCACCAGCGGCAGCGTCGCCCGGGCGTTGACAAGCCAGCCATTCCACAGCGCCATATCGAGCCGCGCCACGTGATGCGGTTTGAGCAGATCGCCATGGGCTGCCAGGAACGCCGCGCGCTCCTCGTTCGAAAGGGCCAGTGTGCGCCAGGCCTGCACGATCACCGCGTCGGCGGCACCGGAGTCCCCCGCCGCGATATGCGCCCGCGCCAGCGACAGCGCGCCGGTGCCGGTTTGTGGCGGCGCGTCGGCAAAGAAGGCCAGCACATCGGCGTGGGACGCGCCGGTCATCGCCTCTTCGCTTTTCTCGCGCAGATAGGGCATGCCGGGCCAGTCGGGATTGCGCGACAGGAAATCCTGCACCTGCCGCAGATTGCCCTGACCGGCGCGCAGATAATGCCACAGAATCACGTCAAGCGCCGCCTGACCGTCGCCGCGCGCGGTGATCTGCGCCGCGGCCCAGTTGCCCTGGCGCATTTCCGACATCGCACGCTCCAGCGGTCGCGGCCCGTCCTGAGCCATTGCCAGGCCCGCGCACCAAAGGAAGATCAGGACCAGAAGGCGTGACATATGCTTGCAATTTCCGCGACGAGGATGGATAGACACGGGGCTAAAGATACCGCGCGCGTGGGGGGCTTCAACTCACAATCCCGACACGTCCGGAATCACCCGAAGCCGAGAGTTGCAATATAAAGGAGCGTGTCATGTTCAAAGGGTCGATGCCAGCCCTGGTCACGCCGTTCAAGGACGGCGCGGTGGATTTCGATACGCTCAAACGCCTGGTTGAATGGCATATCGAGCAGGGCAGCCACGCGCTGGTGCCGGTCGGTACGACGGGTGAAAGCCCGACCCTGACCCATGCCGAACACGAAGCGGTGGTACAATGCGTGGTGCAGCAGGTGGCGGGCCGCATTCCCGTCATCGCCGGGGCCGGATCGAACAACACCGCCGAAGCTGTGCGCTTCATCCAGTTCGCCGAACGGGTGGGCGCCAACGGCGCGCTGGTGGTGACACCCTATTACAACAAGCCGACGCAGGCCGGTCTGATCGCGCATTTCACCATGCTGCACGATTGCTGCAACCTGCCGATCATCATCTACAACATTCCCGGCCGGTCCGCCGTGGACATGTCGCCCGCCACCATGGGCGAACTGGCCAAGCTGCCGCGCATCGTCGGCGTCAAGGACGCCACCGGCGATCTTGACCGCGTCTGTTCGCAGCGCCTGACCTGCGGGCCGGACTTCCTTCAGATCTCGGGCGAGGATGCGACAGCGCACGGCTTCAACGCGCAAGGCGGCATCGGCTGTATTTCAGTGACCGCGAACGTGGCCCCGAAACTGTGTTCCGAACTGCAGGAGGCGACGCTGGCGGGCGACTATGCAAAGGCGCTGTCGATCCAGGACCGGCTGATGCCGCTGCATCACGCCATCTTTGCCGAGCCGGGCGTCTGCGGCGCCAAATACGGCCTGGCGCGTCTGGGTTTGTGCAGCGACGACGTGCGCCCGCCGCTTATGCCCCTGACCGAGGAAACCCGTGCGCGGGTCGATGCCGGTCTGCGGCACGCTGGACTGTTGAATTAATCAGGAGGTCGCGCCGGGGTCCGCCCCGGCGCTGCCATACTCCAGCCAGGCCCGATCGTCGGGTGTCAGATGCGCGTCCATCGCCGCATCATAGGCGGCCAGTTCGGCATCGCTCAGCTGACCATGCCACTTTCCGCTCGTGCCGCTGTGAAAGAACGCGGCGTCGGATTTCATGAATCCCTTGCCGCCCGACGGCGCATAACGGATGGCGTTGGCGCGCATGTTGTCGAAACCCGCGGCCTGTACCAGCAGGTCCATGACCTCGGCGGGATGCGAGATGCCCAGAAGCGATGCCACCCGGGCAAAGGTGCCCGGCAGATCGCGGCGCATGTCGGCATAGTGAAAGAGCGTCACGTTGGGCCTGTCGGCGACGGCCAGGGCCGCCTCGTAATGCCTAAGGATATGCGCCAGCGGCATCGCGTCGGTGTCGAACCCCTCTGGCCCGCCATCAAGGAACCGGCGGAAGGTGATGCCGTCGCTGTCCTCTTCGGGATACCAGTGATCGAACCACGGCATCGGGATGTTCCCGACATGCTTGCGAAACGAGAAATGTGCGTCCAGCGGGTGACGGAAGACGCATAGATACTGCGCCTGCCCGTCCAGCGGCAGCCCGTCCAGCGGCGTGTGGCTTTTCATGCTGCGCCGGTGCGGCATCGCCTCGAGCCGAGCGGCCACCTCGTCCATTTCGCGGATGCGGATATCGACCCAGGGCATCTTGACCGACAGTTCCGTTTCGACCTCGGGATCGCCGGAGAAGAGCAGTGCGACGATGGTCTGCATCCAGGTGGTGCCGGATTTCGGCGGGGTCACGACGAATACATCATCTGGCCGGATGGTGACCTTGTCCCAGCGCCGGTTGTCGGTCAGGGCGCCGAGGTAAAGCTTGCGCTGCGTCATCATTGCCCTTCCCGCCTGCTGTCGTTGTCAGCAAATGCGGCGCTGCTTCGCATTGCAAGGACAAAGTCGCCCCGTCAGCCCGCCTTTCGCCGCGCCCGTGCGAGGGTGAAGAGCCCCGCCGCCACGATCAGCGCCGCGCCAAAGGCGACGTTGGGCCGGATGCTTTCACCGAAGACAACGATGCCAAGCGCCGAGGCAAAGGCCAGCTGCAAGTAGGCAAAGGGCTGGACCGCGCTCGCCTCTGCCGCCTCGTAGGTCTTGATCAGCAGGTAGTGCCCAAGCGCTCCGGTCACGCAGAGGATCGCCATCCAGCCCCAGTCGGGCAGGCTCATGTTCTGCCAGTGCCAGATGCCGATGGCCGTGGCCACCACGCTGCCCACCGTTCCGGTCCAGAAAAAACTGGTGGCCGCCGTGTCCTTGCGCGCGACATAGCGGGTGAGCAGGCCGTAAAGCGCGAACATCAGCGCCGCCAACAGCGGGATCGCGGCGAAGGGGGAAAAGACGCCACCCGTGGGCTGCAGGATGATCAGCACGCCGACGAACCCCACGCCAATCGCCGTCCAGCGGCGCCAGCCGACGTGTTCGCCCAGCACCGGCCCCGACAGCGCCGCGATGAGCAGCGGATAGCAAGCAAAGACCGCATGGCTTTCCACCAGTCCCAGATAGACAAAGCCCAGCACCATCACCATGATCTCGAGCGAGAGCAGCGCGCCGCGAAAGGCCTGCAACAGCGGCTGTTGGGTGCGCGCGGCCGCCCGGACGCTGCCCGCCTGCCGTCCGGCGATGGCGATCACGAAGGCGGCAAAGAACCAGTAGCGCACCATCACCACCATGAAGACGTTGTATTCCCCCGCCAGATGCCGCGACAGCCCGTCCTGCATGGCAAAGACAAAGGTCGTCGCGACCATGAGCCAGATGCCGGTCGTGGTGTCGTTGCGGGTCATCGGGGGGCCTTTCGGGCGATGGTCATGTGCCGCTTGCGGCCATATCCCGGTACGCGGTGCGTGACCAGCCCCGCAGCGTCCAGCGTCCGGCGGATGTGCCCGGCGGCCGAATAGGTCGCGGCGGTCCCCCCGGGGGTGGTGTGGCGAGCGACCTCGCGCAGCAGCCTGTCCTCCCAAAGCTCCGGGTTCTTGGCGGGGGAAAAGCCGTCAAGAAACCAGGCATCCGCCGCGCCGGACCAGTTCGGCAGGGTTTGACGGGCGTCCCCGGTGATCAGGGTGAACGCCAGATCGGGCAGCTCGATCGTGTCCTTCCCCCAATGCTCTGCCAGGTCCTGCGCCAGCGCGCGCAGCGACGGAAATGCCGCCTGTGCACGGATCATGTCGGCGGGTGGCAGGGGATAGGCCTCAAAACTGGTAAAGCGCAGGACGCCCTTTTGGCCGCTGTCGCGCCACAGTTGCAGGACCGCCAGCAGGTTCAGCCCGGTGCCAAAGCCCAGCTCGGCGATATGAAAGCCGTCGCGGAACCGCGCGGGCAGGTCGTTGCCCTGCAGAAACACGTGCCGCGTTTCCTCGAGCCCGTCATCGAGCGAATAGTAGGGATCGTCGAACCGGGTCGACACCGGGATGTCGCCGCTGCGCCAATCAAGCGGGTTCTGGTGGGCCATGTCGCGATCCCTTAAAGATGGCGAAGTCATGCAGGGGGCGGTGCGAAATGGCAAGGATCGACGTGACAGTGCGCGGCGCGGGCATTTTTGGCCTGTCGGTGGCCTGGGCCTGCGCGCAGCGCGGCGCAACGGTGCAGGTGATCGACCCCGGTGGCGCGGGTGCGGGATCGAGCGGCGGCATCGTGGGGGCCCTGGCCCCGCACGTGCCGGAAAACTGGAACGACAAGAAGCAGTTTCAACTGGAAAGCCTGCTGATGGCGCAGGCTTTCTGGGACGGCGTCGCAAAGGTCGGCGGAGTGTCCGGCGGCTACGCCAGGCTGGGGCGGCTCCAGCCGGTGGCCGATGCGCGCGGGCTTGAACTGGCGCAGGAGCGCGGCATCGGCGCGGCAGAGCTTTGGGGCGACGCCGCCCGGTGGGAGGTGATCCCGGCGGGCAGCGCAGGCCCCTTCGCTCCTGCCAGTCCCGAGGGCATGCTGATCCGCGACACGCTGAGCGCGCGCGTGCATCCCCGCCAGGCCTGCGCGGCGCTGGAGGCGGCCCTGGCCGTGAGCGGGATCAGCGTTCTGCCCGAGGCGGCAGATGCGGGCGCGGTGGTCTGGGCCACCGGCTGGCAAGGGTTGCAGGCCCTGTCGGACGATCTGGGCAAGGCCGTCGGTACTGGCATCAAGGGGCAGGCGGTGCTGCTGCGGCACGATGCGCGCGACGCGCCGCAGGTCTTCGTGGACGGGCTGCACATCATCCCGCATGCCGATGGCACGGTCGCCATCGGATCGACCAGCGAACGCGACTTCGATCTGCCGATCAGCACCGACGCGCAATGCGACGGCCTTCTGGACCGGGCCCGCGCCGCGCTGCCGATCCTGCATGGTGCGGCGGTGCTGGAACGCTGGGCCGGGGTGCGGCCCCGGGCACGCAGCCGCGCGCCGATGCTGGGGGCCTGGCCCGACCGACCCGGGCATTTCATCGCCAACGGCGGGTTCAAGATCGGGTTCGGCATGGCGCCCAAGGTGGCCGAGGTCATGGCCGATCTGGTTTTGGAGGGGCGCGATGGCATCCCCCCGGGATTTGGCGTCGCGGCGTCGTTATAGCCGCTGGAGCGCGTCGGCGATCACCGCGATGCCGTCGGGAATACGCTCGGACGGGATCGAGCTGTAGGCCAGCCGGTAGAAGTTCGGCGGCGTGTCCGCGCCGCTGAAGAACGGCGCGCCGGGTTCGATCAGCACGCTGCGGTCCTGCAGGGTCCGGGCCAGCGCCTCGGTATCCGTGCCTGCGGGGGTGCGCATCCAGAAGGACGACCCACCATGTGCCCCCTGCCCCGCGATTTCCAGCCCGTGGCGGGCAATCGCCTGCTCGGCCACCGCGCGGCGTTCGGAAAACACCCGCGCGGTGCGGCGGATAAGCGCGTCGTAATGCCCAAGGCTCAGGAAATAGGCGGCAGTGCGCTGGATGTGGCCCGGCGGATGACGCAGGACCGAAGCGCGCAACGCCCGTGCTTCGCGGATGAACGGCGTGCTGCCCACCAGATATCCTAGGCGCAGCCCGGGAAAGAGCGATTTGGAAAAGCTGCCCACGTAGATCACCCGCCCGTCCCGGTCGAGCGATTTGAGCGCTGGCATCGGCGGGGTCGGGGCGGCGGTTTCGAACTCGTAATCATCCTCGACGATCAGCGCATCCAGCGTACGGGCGCGCGCCAGCAGCGCCTCGCGCCGGGGCAGCGGCATGGTGGACGAGGTCGGGCATTGGTGACTGGGCGTGGTAAAGATCACGTCGGTCCCGTCGGGGATGCGGTCGGGCGGCAGCCCGTCGGCATCCACCGCCACCGGCGCCAGGCGGCAGCGCGACTGCATCAGGATATCGCGCAGCGCGTGATAACAGGGGTTTTCGATCGCTGCCTTGCGGCGCTGATTCAGCAGGACCTGCGCCGCCAGCCACAATGCGTTCTGCGCCCCCAGCGTGATCAGGATCTGCGAGGTATTGGCGACGATACCCCGCCGCGGCAGGGTGTGGCGGGCGATGAATTCGACCAGTTTCGGATCGTCCTGATCGTAATAATCCCGCGTCAGGCTGGTGAAGTCCTTGGCCCCCAGCGCCTTGACCGCGCAAAGCCGCCAGTTGGCGTGATCGAAAAGCATCGGATCGGTCTGCCCGTAGATGAACGGATAGCGGTAGCGCGCCCAGTCCTGCGGCTTGACCGGGGTGGCCCCGCCGGTGAACCGCTGTCCGATGGCGCGGGTCCAGTCCACGCTGTCCTGCGACACCTGTTGCGCCGGAAAGCTGGGCGGTTCCGGGGCGTTGTCGGACACAAAATAGCCCGACCGGCCGCGCGACACGAGGTAGTCGTTGGCCAGAAGCTCGGTATAGGCCAGCGTCACGGTGATCCGGCTGACCGCCAGATGGGTGGCCAGCTTCCGGGTCGAAGGCAGCTTTTCACCACGGCGGAACCGACCCGACAGGATGCCTTCGGCCACCATCTGCTGGATGCGGGCCTGCAGCGTGCCCTCGCCCGAGGGGTGCAGAAGAAAGGTCTCAACCGGGATCGCCATACCGACGGCATGCTAGACTGGACTTAACCCCCGCGCAATCTGGACCGATCAGCCGTCTGACGGATCAGCCCATCCCGGATCGGTCGCGCCGACTTTGGGCGCGGCGGTTGTCGTCACGCATGCTCCAGAACGCGATGGATCCCCAGCTCAGGCAGTAGATCACGCCCACCATCAGCACCAGACCGCCCGGAATAGGCCCGATGGCAGCCCGTTCGGCCAGTTGCGACCAGTCAGTCAGGGGGGCGGGATGCACCATCAGCTTGCCGACATAGGCGGCGGTCTGGATCAGCAGCACCCAGAAATAGTTGCGCCGGATGCGTCGCCCCAGCGCCACCCACATCGACACGTGATAGCGCGGGGTCCAGTAATCCTCGGCCAGTTTGCGCTGCCAGCCATCCTCCATATGCAGATCGCCGTCATGCAGCATCGGCGCAAAGAAATGCGTCTCAAGCCAGCGGCAGCGCGCGCGCCAGACATTGAAATAGCGATAGCGCCGCGCTTCGAGCATCAGGAAAAAGATGATCAGAATGCCAACAAGCACAAGTGGCAGGGGCGATGCCGCCGGGGTTGAAAACGCGATGGACAGCGCGATCCCCAGCGTCACGACCGCCCAGTTCGTCGTCGTGTCGAGCCGCGTGCGCCAGATCGTCGATCGGTAGACCTCGCCCCGGTAAAGATGCGCGATGGCCCCGATTTCGGCGGCATCCAGTTCCTTGCGTTCGCCCGGATCCCCCTTGGACATCTCAGCCACTCCCCCGCCCCAATGGACACCGAAAGCGCCTGAAAATCAACCGTTCTGCCAACCCGGCAGGCAGCGCCGCCGGGGTCCGGTATCAGCCCGCGATCACGACGAGACCTGTTCGCGCAGGATGGACGCGGTCAGCGACACCATCAGGTAGATGCCCGAGAAGATCAGGAATGCCAGCATCGTGTTTTCGAACTTGCGCGGATAGCTGGCGTCCTGCGACGCCACCGGCACGACCGAGGTGGTCAGATACCGCGCCTGGCTGTCGGCATCGCGGCGCGCCTGATCCAGCCGTTCGAGCGCGGTCTGCATCATCAGGTCGCGCGTCGCGAGGTCGGCCTGGGCCAGCTGGATCTGCACGGCCAGTTCGGCCAGCGAATTCTCGCCCGTAGCGGCGGTGGTCATTTCGGCATTGAGCTCGGCCAGCAGCGCCTCGAGCCTGCGAATATCGCCTTCGGCCCCTTCGACGCGCGACCGGTTCGGGCGTGAGTTGTCCAGAAGCGCCTGTAGTTGCAGGTTCTTTTCCTGAAGCTGCACTTCGACGTTGTTGATCTGCCCGCGCAACGCGGCGATCCGGCCTTCGGGGTCGACGATGGCGCCTTCCTGCTGCAGCCGTACCAGCTTTTCCTGGGCATCCTGCCGCGCCTGCTGCGCCTCGACCAGGCCCGCCTCGGCATCGACCACGGCGTTCGACCGTTTGCGCAGGCTCAGATTGTCCACCCGCTCCTCGGCGTAACTGATCAGGGCGCGACTGAACTGTGCGGCAACCTCCGGATCGGCGGCGGCCACCTCCATCTTGATCACGCCCTCGGTCGGGTCATAGCCGATCTCGATGTTGCGCTTGTAAAGCTTGTATGCCTCTTCGTTCGACGGATCTTCGCCAAGCCGCTGGATCGGGTCGATGCTGGCCTGGGTGAAGTGATCCTTGAACCCTTCGTCGGCATCCAGGCGCAGCATCGCATCCTTCGAGGTCAGATAGCTTTGCACCGCGATGGCATCCTGATTGGTGGCGAACTGCGTGCCCGAGAATAGCCCACCGACGCCGCTGCCAGAACTTTCGGCCTTGAGGATCAGGAATTCCGACTTCGTGGCGTACATCGGCGTCGCCACGGCATAGAAGTAATAGCCCGCAAGGATCGTCGGCAGGAACACGAAGAAGGCAAGCCGCGTCAGCAGCAGCAAGGATTTCTTGCGCCGCCGCCGGGCCAGGTCCTTCTGGATCTTGGAGATTTCGGCGGCGCGGCGATCCGCGGGGCTGATGGTTTCCGTCGATGGCAGGGACTGTTTGCGGGTCTCGATGGTCTGCGGCAGCTGCACGCGGCCGCCATCGGTGCGTGCGGGTGTCTGCGGTCGTTCCGTGGCTGGCAAGGCCGCGGGGGCGGCGCTGGCGCCATCGGGCACCACCAGTTCCAGCATGTTGGCGCGCTGGAACGGATCGATGCCCTTGGCGCGCAGCAGGCGCACGGCATCGAAATCGGATGTCGGTGCCAACCCGTGCTTTTGCGCCACCCGGCGGGCCATGCGCAGCTGACGCCCGGTCAACCCTTCCTGACGGATCGCCTGCATGTCGGTTTCGCCGGCGACCTGTGCGGCCGACGCGACCTCGCCCGAGCGGGCGGGTTTCGGCGCCGTGGAGGCGGAGGCGGACCGGGGCGGCGCGGAGGACGGGGCGGCGCTGCGCGCGTCGGCATCGCCAGACGTCGCGGTGTCGGACGTGCTGCGGCGGATGCGGAACTTCTTAGCCTTGGGTTTCGTAGTCATAGAGCTGTTTCGCTTCTTCCAAGGTTTCAAACATGTGCAGCTTGCCATCCATCAGGACAGCCGCCTTGCGGGCGAATTTTTCCAGCAGTTCAGGCTGGTGAGAGACGATGATGATCGTCGTGGTGCGCAGCCGTTCGGCCAGGATATCGCCCGCCTTGCGGTTGAAATTGACATCGGTCGAACTGGGCATGCCTTCGTCGATCAGATACATGTCAAAGTCCAGCGCCAGCATCAGCGAAAAGGTGAAGCGCGCCTTCATGCCCTGCGAATAGGTGCCCAGCGGCTGGTCGAAATATTCCCCCAGATCGCAAAGCCAGCGGCAGAAGCTTTCGACATAGTCGGGGTCCAGCCCGTAAAGCCGCGCGATGAAGCGGGCGTTTTCCATGGCCGAGTGTTTTGACACCACGCCACCCATGAAGCCCAGCGGAAAGGACACCCGGCAGGTGCGCCGGATCTCGCCCTCGTCGGGTTTCTCGAGGCCCGCCATCATCTTGATCAGGGTTGTCTTGCCGGTGCCGTTGGGTGCCAGAATGCCCAGAGATTCCCCAAGCGGTACACGCAGCGACACCCTGTCCAGAATCACCTTGCGGTGCGATCCGGTCCAGAAAGATTTGCTGACGTTTTCGAATTCCAGCATACCATTGCCTCGGCACTCGTGACCGGTCGGGGTTGACTGGCACAGCGAGTGGTCTAGGGGCCAAATTTGTTGATATTATGGCCCATTATGGAAACAAATAACAATCCAAAGCGGGAAAGGTGCGGGTTTACGCACAAGCCGCAACACGCCGTGCTGGACAGGCTGCGGAGAGGGGCTATGTCCAACTTGGAAGTTCGCTGAGACCTACCCGAAAGGACCCACGACATGACCCAGACCCGCCGCACGTTTCTGAAAACCGTCGGTGCCGCCACAGGCGCCATCACGCTTCTGCCCTATGCCGCGCGCGCCGCGGCCCATGCCAGCGACACGTTCGAGACGAACGGCGGCACGATCACCGTGCATCCGGTCAGCCACGCGTCCTTCGTGATGGAAACGCCGGTGGGCACGATCTACGTCGACCCGGTCGGCGAGGCCGCGCAATACGAAGGCATGCCCGCGCCCGACATGATCTTGGTCACGCATGAACACGGCGATCACTACAATGCCGAAACGCTGGCGGCGATCGTCGGCGACGACACGCAGATCCTGACCAACCCCGCAGTGTTCGAGATGCTGCCCGAAGAGCTCAAGACCAAGGCCGCGATGATCGGCAATGGCGAAAGCACCGAACTGGGCGGCCTGCCGATCGACGCGATCCCGGCCTACAACATCACCGAAGAGCGCAAGAACTTTCACCCCGAGGGGCGCGACAACGGCTATGTGCTGAGCTTTGACGGCTTCCGCGTCTACATCTCGGGCGATACCGAAGACATCCCCGAGATGCGCAGCCTCGAAAACATCGATCTGGCGTTCGTCTGCATGAACCTGCCGTTCACGATGGATGCGTCGGCGGCGGCCTCGGCGGTGGCGGAATTCGCGCCGACCTATGTCTATCCCTATCATTATCGCGGGCGTGATGGCGGCACGCAGGACCCGGCGGAATTCGCCAGCATGGTCGGCGACGGTGTCGAGGTCAAAATGGGCGACTGGTACGGCGCGGCCTGACAGGCCGACGCGCCTGCGTCACCCATCCCGAAGCCTAGTCTTCCTTTTCACGCGCCGCCCAAAGATCCGGGCGGCGCGTTTTTGTAAGCTCCTCGGACTGTTCACGCCGCCAACGGGCGATTGCGCCGTGATTGCCCGACAGCAGCACCGGCGGGATCGCGTGGCCCTGCCATTCCGCGGGTTTGGTATATTGCGGATGTTCCAAAAGGCCCGCGGAAAACGACTCCTCCACCGTCGACTCGGCATTGCCCAGCACCCCTGGCAGCAAACGCACCGTAGCATCCAGCACGATCTGCGCGGCCAGTTCGCCGCCGGTCAGGACATAGTCGCCCACCGACACCTCGGTGATGTCGAAATGATCGATCACCCGCTGGTCGAGCCCCTCGAACCGGCCGCAGATCAGCGTGGCCCCGGATGTCGTTGCCAGATCCTGCGCCATCTTCTGGGTGAAGGGCGTGCCGCGCGGCGACATGTACAGGATCGGCGCCTCCTCGGGCATCTTGCGGCGCGCCCGGTCAAGCGCATGGCCCATGACGTCGGCGCGCAGCACCATGCCGGCACCACCGCCCGCGGGCGTGTCATCGACATTGCGGTGCCGCCCTTCGCCGAAATCGCGCAGCGCCACAGGATCAAGCTGCCAGAGCCCGTCCTGCAGCGCCTTGCCGGTCAAGGAAAGACCCAGCAGCCCCGGGAAGGCTTCGGGAAAGAGCGTGATCACCTGCGCCTTCCACGCGCGGACAAGATCGGGCGTCGGCGTCATCAGGGCGCGCGGCTGTAGGGTCGCGGCGATGCTCTTGCGTCCGTGGGAACGGTTGGGGCGGTCGGTCATGTCAGGGCCTGCGGGCAATTTGCCCCTGACTATCCGGTTTCACCCGGCAGCGGAATCGAAATGCGAAAGGGTCAGGCGACCTCGACCTGGCGCGCTTCGAAGAAATGCGCACGGTTCGGGGCGGTCACGATCGCGCCCGACCGCAGACACCAATGGTCGCGCGGCAGCGGGGCGCGACCGCGGTATTCGGTGAAAAGCGCCTGCGGTTCGGGCCAGCGCGGCTCACCGCTGAGCTCGGCCAGGCGGTCCAGCGCATGTGACAGGATCGGCGCGCTTTGGCTGACCGCATCCTCGGGCGTCAGGCCCAGTTCGCAGCGGGTATAGACCCCGGCGTTCCAGGCCTCGATCACCGACAGTACGCCCTTGAGCCACAGCGTATCGGCCTGCCGCGCCGCCGCTTCCAGATGGCCGTCGGCGGCCAGCAGCGACAGGTAGGCGGCGATGGTGGCGCGGTCGCATTGCGGCTGACGCGCGCACCAAAGCGCGGCCTCGCGCTGCGCGGGATCGCGCGGATCGTGTTCCAGCACGACGCGGTGCCACAGGTCGATGTCGGGCTTTTCCAGCCCCTGCAACGAGGTCAAGAGCGCCGAGGGGCGCAGCACCGGCGGCTGGTTGGTCCAGGCCAGAAGCGTCGCCTGATAGGCGTCGCGCTGGCGCTGGAAGGTATCGTAGCGGGCGCTCAGCGCGCTGATCCGGTCGCGCAGGTCCAGCACTTTTGCCGGATGTGCAAAGAGCTGGGCCAGGGCACCGGCCCGGTCGGGCGGCGCCTGCACCAGCTGGGCCAGGACATAAAGTTCGATCAGCCGGGTGTCGCCAAGCGCGTGCACCGTCGGGACCTGCCAGATCTGTAGCGTCCGGTCCAGCGCACGGGCCAGCGCCTCTTCCCCCGAACACGGATGATCGGGTTGGGGCACCGTGTCGTCGGGGCCGATCAAGGCCAGCAACTTGGCAAGGTCGCTGCGCATCACGTCAGTGGGCGGCAGATCGTTCAGCTCCTTCAGGCTGCGCCGACGCAGCAGCGTGGGCGGGTCTGGCGGGGCGACGGCAGGAGCTTGGGGCCGGGATGCGGCATGGATGACGCCAAGCGCCAGAACCGACCAAAGCGCCAGCGTTCCGGTCGTGCCGAACGCCGAAAAGATGTCGTGCCGCGCCGGGTCGGGCAGCAGGAACGCGACCCAGGCCGGAAGCAGGGCAAGGCCAGCCAGGACGTATCTTTGAACGAAAATCTGCACTTTGAAAACCCCAGACGTTTTACAAAGTGTGTCGGCAAAATGCGGCGAATTCCTGTCAGCTGTCGGGTCATTTGTCGTCGGGGCACCCGGCGGACAAGCAGAACGCGCGGATCGCTCCGCGCGTCAGGCCGTCATCGGTCGGGCATTATTGCCCGGGCGAGGGTTCAAGCCCCTCGGGCTGGCCCACCACAACGAACCTCAGCGCCTCGGGTTTCAGCAGCCGTTTCGCGACCCGCCTCACGTCGTCCAGCGTCACCGCCTCGACCTTGGCGTTCCGGGTCACGGGGTAGTCGATGGGAAATCCGTCCATCTGCATCCCCACGAGGATACCCGCAATCGGGCCATTACCGTCGAAGCGCAGCGGGTAGGCACCGGTCAGGTAGGTCTTGGCGCGGTCAAGCTCGTCCTGCGTGACCCCCTCTTCGGCCATGCGCGCCCATTCCGACTGGATCACCTCAACCGCTTCGGCGATGCGGTTGTTGGCAGAGGCGACCCGCCCCACGATCAGCTCGGCATGATCCTTGGTGGCGAGGTAGGAATAGACGCCGTAGGTCAGACCGCGCTTTTCACGAACCTCTTCCATCAGCCGCGCCTCGAACCCGCCGCCGCCCAGAACCACGTTCATCACGTAGGCGGCAAAGAAATCGGGATCGTCCATCGCAATGCCTTCGTGCCCGAAAAGCGCCACGGATTGCGGTGTGTCGAAGGGCACGACCGTGACCCCGGCGGTCGTCTCGACCGTCACATCCTCGGGCAGCGGCGCGCCGGTTTCGGGCAGATCGCCCAGCAGCCGATCCATTAGCTGCGCCAGTTCGTCGGCCGAGATGTCGCCCGCAGCCGAGATATAGACCCGGTCGCGCGCCATGGTGTTGGCATGCGCCTGCAGCAGGTCGTCGCGCGTCAGCGCCGCGACGGTTTCGGGCGTGCCCCGGAAGGCCGACCCATAGGGGTGATCGCCGAACAGCAACTCGTCAAAGGCCTTGGACGCGATGGTATCGGGATCGTTCGCATCGGACCGCAGGCCGGAAATCACCTGCGCGCGCACACGTTCCACCGCATCCTCATCAAAGCGCGGGTTGATCAGCGAATCGCGCAGCAGCGCCACCGCCTCGTCCCGGTTTTCGGTCAGGAACCGCGCCGACACGCTGACCGCATCGTCATAAGCGTCATAGCTGAAAGACGCGGCAAGACTTTCTGTCGCCGCGGCAAAGCTGCGGGCATCAAGATCGCCCGCGCCTTCCTCGAGCAGGCCGGTCATCAGGTTGACGGCCCCGCGTTTGCCCGGCTCGTCCAGCGATGCGCCGCCGCGAAAGCGGATTTCCAGCGCCACGAAGGGGATCGACGGCTCCTCGACCAGCCAGGCGGTCAGGCCGCCCGGGCTCTTGACCTCTTGAATGTCGATTTCGGCACGGGCGGGCAGCGCCACGAACAGCGTCAGAACTGCGCCCAGAAAGGCCCTTGCGATATAGCTCATTGGCTTACCTCCGCCTCCATCAACCAGCCGGTCACGGCGTTTTCGCGTTTCAGCACCATTTCGGCGGCTGCCAGAATGTCTTCCTCGGTCACCTGCTGCAGCACTTCGGGCCAGGCCTGCACATCCTCGACCGTGAGGCCCGAGGTCAGCGCGTTGCCATAGCGGCGCGCCAGCCCTTCGGCGTTGTCACGGGCATAGATCTGCTGCGATTTCATCTGGAACTTGATCCGGTCCAGCTGTTCCTGATCGACCCCTTCACGCAGGAATTCGGCCACGGCCTGATCCAGCGCCGCCTCCCCTTCTTCGAGCGTGACGCCGTCGGCGGGCACGATCACGAGGCCAAAGGTGGTGTCGTCCAGCGCCGTGGCGTCGTAGAACGCGCTTGTATAGACGGCCTGCTGGGTTTCGAACTGGAGCTTGCGCGTCAGCACCGATGTCTGTCCGCCGCCCAGAAGCTCGGACAGCATCACCAGCGCCGCCGCGGTTTCCTGCGCCCCGGGGTCGCGTTCAGGCGCCAGATAGGTGCGGATCACGTAAGGCTGGGCGACGCGCGGGTCCCGGAAGGTCAGCCGTCGTTCCGAGGTTTGCGGCGGCTCCTGCGGGCGCATCCGCTCCCCCAGCTCGGGGTTGGCGGGGATCGGGCCGTAGTAGGTTTCGGCAAGGTCGCGCACTTCGTCCGGCGTGACGTCGCCCGCCACGATCAGGACAGCATTGTTGGGCGCATAGAAATTGCGGTAGAAGGCCAGCGCCTTGTCCAGGTCCAGATCCTCCATCTCGTGACGCCAGCCGATGATCGGCACGCCGTAACGGTGGTTGAGGAACTGCGCCGCGTTGCGCTGTTCACGGAAAAGCGCGCCGGGGTCGTTTTCGACGCGAGTGTTGCGCTCTTCTATGATCACCTCGCGTTCGGTCAGGATGTCGGCCTCGTCCAGTTGCAGGTTGACCATGCGATCGGATTCCATCCGCATCATCAACTCCAGCCGGTCGGCGGCGATGCGCTGGTAATAGCCGGTGTAGTCGAAGCTCGTGAAGGCGTTGTCGCTGCCGCCATTGGCCGCGACGACCTTGCTGAATTCCCCGGGTTCGAGCGTTTCGGTGCCCTTGAAAAGCAGATGTTCCAGAAAATGCGCCACGCCAGACGATCCGGCGGGTTCATCGGCCGAGCCTGCGCGATACCAAAGCTGCTGCACGACGATGGGGGCACGATGATCCTCGATCACCACAACCTCAAGCCCGTTGTCGAGCGTGAAGGTGGTGACGTTGTCCTGCCCCTGCGCGGCGGCGGCAAGCGGCGCGATGGCAAGGGCCACACCGGCAAGGATTCTGGTGAAGATGCGCATGAACCGCTCCTGTTGATGGATGCAGGTCAACCTACGGCGCAGGCGCGCGAGTTCAAGAAGTATTACTATACAGCTTTGTGAGGTTCGAAGCCGTCCGATAGCCGTCTATTTCGCGTCAGGCGGGGCCGAAGGCGTGCGCCGTCCGCCACGCCGCCAGCGCAGCAACTCTTCCTCGGCGTCGAGCCGTTGCGCCCGGTAGGCGCGGTTGTACTGGTCTTCCTTGAACAGCTGCCAGCTGAACAGCGACTTGCGCTTGCGGAAGGCCAGATCCTCTTCGGCGAGAGTGCGGCGGATATCGGATTGCGTGCCGAAACGCCCCGCGGCGCGCACCAGCGCGCCGTCGTTGGCCGGGATGCCGCCACTGCGGTTGAGCCGCGCGGGATTGCCGCCAAGGCTGGCCACGGCGTCGGCCTGCGGGGTCTGGTCGGTCCGGTTTGCGCCGCCCGGCGTCGGCGCGGGCAGCTGGGCCAAGGTTTCGGGCAGTTGCAGCGGCTTGTTGGGCACGATGGAAAATTCCTCGGGCGTGCTGCGATTCGTGCTCATGTCACGCAGGCGCGGTTCGCGGTCGCCACAGGCAGCCAGCGCGGTCAGTCCCACCAAAATTACCAGTCGCGGCAGAAACATCGCCACCCTCCGTCTTCCGTCTGGCCCAGCATTAGCCGATCCCGCGCACGAGGTCACGGGGCCTTTTTGCTCCCCGCGAAAAGCACCAGACCCAGCGCGCCGGCGAAAATGCTGATATCGGCGACGTTGAACGCATAAGGGTTGGAAATGCCGCAGCAGGACATGTTCAGGAAATCCGCCACCGCGCCGTACAGCAGCCGGTCGATGACGTTGCCCAGCGCCCCACCGATGAGCAAACCGCCGGAAATGAGACCCAGCCGCCCGGGCGGATCACGGCGCAGCCAGACCAGCACGAAAAGCACGATGCCCAGCGCCACCGACACCAGCAGCCACTTGGTCAGCTGGGTCTGCCCCGACAGCAGGCCGAAGTTGATGCCGTAGTTCCAGGCCATGCGGAAATTGACAAAGGGCGGCAACACGTCGATTTCGCCCCGCGTACGCAGGTCAAGCCAGTGCACCACAGCGTATTTCGTCGCCTGGTCCAGCAGAAAGGTCCAGAAACCGACCCAGAACACCGTTTTCATGGCCACCTCCGCCGGAGCGGCGCCATGGCCGCCTTATGTGCCATGCGCCCGCTCAATGCCGGAAATGCCGCATGCCGGTAAAGACCATGGCGATGCCCGCCTCGTCTGCGGCCTTGATGACGTCGTCGTCGCGCATCGACCCGCCCGGCTGGATCAGCGCGGTCGCCCCCGCCTCGGCGGCCGTCAGCAGGCCATCGGCAAATGGAAAGAACGCATCCGACGCCACGACCGCCCCTTGGGTCAGCGGCGTATCAAGCCCCATCGCCTGCGCCATGTCGCGGCTTTTCTGTGCGGCAATCCGCGTAGAATCGACCCGGCTCATCTGCCCCGCGCCCACGCCGACGGTGGCGCCGTCCTTGACGTAGATGATGGCGTTGGACTTGACGTGCTTGGCCACGGTCCAGGCGAACAGCATGTCGTCAAGCTGTTCCTCGGTGGGGGCAACCTTTGTCACGACCTTCAGATCGTCGCGGGTGATGCGCCCGGTGTCGCGGTCCTGCACCAGCATCCCGCCCGACACCTGCCGGTAGGACAGCGCCGGGGCCGAGGTATCGGCCAGCCCGTCGGTGATCAGCAGCCGCAGGTTCTTTTTCTTCGCAAAGACCGCGCGCGCCGCGTCATCCGCGCCGGGGGCAATCACCACCTCGGTGAAAATCTCGGCAATCGCCTCTGCCGTGGCGGCATCCAGCGGCTGGTTCAGCGCGATGATCCCGCCAAACGCGCTCGTGCGGTCGCAATCGAACGCGCGGCGGTACGCCTCCTCCAACGTCGCGCCTTTGGCGACGCCGCAGGGGTTGGCGTGCTTGATGATGGCGCAGGCGGGGCCGTCTGCTGGGTCAAACTCCGACAACAGCTCAAAGGCCGCGTCGGTGTCGTTGATGTTGTTGTAGCTCAGCTCCTTGCCTTGCAATTGCAGGGCGCGCGCCACGCCGATGCGGGCAGAGCCGTCAACGTAGAACGCCGCCGCCTGATGCGGGTTTTCGCCGTAGCGCAGGGATTGCTGCAACTGCCCGGCAATGACCCGGCGACGCGGCGTTGCCTGTCCGATCGCCCCGGCCATCCAGGTGCTCACGGCGGCGTCATATGCACCGGTGCGGGCATAGGCGATCTGCGCCAGCGTCTGCCGGAACGCATAAGACGTCTGGCCGTCATTGGCATCAAGCTCGGCCAGCAAGGGCTCGTAATCCTCCACATCCACCACAACGTTGACGAAGGCGTGGTTCTTGGCCGCGGCGCGGATCATCGCCGGGCCGCCGATGTCGATATTCTCGATGCAGGTGTCATAATCGGCACCCTGGGCGACGGTTTCCTCGAACGGATAAAGGTTCACCACCAGCAGGTCGATTTCCGCGATGTCATGCTCTTGCATGGCAGCCAGATGCGCATCATCGTCGCGCAGCGCCAGCAGCCCGCCATGCACCGCCGGGTGCAGCGTTTTCACCCGGCCATCCATCATTTCGGGAAATCCGGTCACGTCAGCCACGTCGCGCACCGGCAGGCCCGCGTCGCGCAGCGCCTTGGCCGATCCGCCGGTGGACAGCAGTTCGATGCCGCGCGCATCAAGCGCACGGGCCAGATCGATCAGGCCGGTCTTGTCGGATACGGAAATCAGCGCGCGGCGGATGGGGTGCAGGTCGGTCATGAGGTCAGGGGTCCCGGAGCGGTTTCAGCTGTCATCCTCCTCGTCCCGGGCCAGGTCGCGGATCGCGATCGCGGTGTCCTGCGCCTTGGCCAAAGACCAGCGGATGCGGGTCGCATACTCCATCGCGCGGGCGGATAAAACGATCTGTTTGCTGGCACGGGGCCGCAGCCGCCCCTTTTCCAGATAAACCGACGCCTCGAGCGTGAGTTCGGCCCCGCCTTCGTGCCTGAACACCCAGATTTCCCCCGACCGCAGCGCCATCGACACCGCCGCACCGCCCATGTCGAGCGCGCAATCGACTTCGGGGTGCAGGTGAAAGCGCAACTGGTAAGGCAGGCCCTGCAGCTTGACCGCGTCCATGCGCTGATCGAACCGCTTTTTGTGGGCGTCCTCCAAGGCCATAAGCAGTTCCTCGCCCACCAGTCCGCGCCCGTCGAAGGTCAGTTCCAGAATCCGCGCATGGGTCAGCCCGTGCGTGTCGACATAGCCGTTGTGCCCACCTTCAAAGCGGATGCCGTCGGGGGCGTGGCTGATCTGCACCGGCACGTTGGTCGGCGCATCCTCGAGCATTTCGCGTCGCGCGCCAGCAATCCAGCCGGGTTTGCCCAGCCGGGCGCTGGAATAGCCGTCAAGGCACAGTGTCGAATGCGACGGTGTGGCGCGGCCCGCGCGGCGCCATTCCTCACCAAAGACCGCGCCGGAACCGCAGTTGACGATCAGCGGACGGCGGCCCGAGGTCAGTTCGAAAGCGAGGGTCGAGGCATGGGCGTTGAACGACGCGCGTCCGGCGGGCGGCGGCGCGGCGTCGACAATGACGCTGGTGCGCCCGGCCGAAAGACGCGCAAAGCCCATGGCCAGCCCGTCGGCCTGCCGCTTGCGCACGCCGCTGACGGCGAGCGCCGATTCCAGCCGCCCTTCCGCCCCGCGCCCGCCGCCGTGAAAGCGGGCCAGCCCGCCATCCGCGTGCCGCAGCGTGCGCAGCGTCGGGGCGATCCGCCCGATGGCGGCCTCGTGTCCCGGATCAACCTCCATATCCCGGTCATTGAGCGCCGCTGACGCCCAGGTCAGCAAGGTAAAGACCTCGAGCAGTTCCTCCGCGTTGCGTGTGGGCAGGCCGCCCTGCGCATCGATCTGGCGGGAGCATTCCGCCCCCAGCGCGCGGCGCGCCGGGGCGACATGCGGCTCCATCCCCTCAAGCGAAAGGCCCGCGTAGATCATGCCGGTCAGCGCCTCGAACCGGGCCAGACCTGGCGGCGTGCTTTGCCAGCGGCGGCTCAGGAAAATTGTCTGCTGGCCCAATGACCGGTAAAACTGGGCCGAGCGTTCGGAATCCGCGCCCCGCAGCACGAAAAGCGCGTGATGGATCCAGCGGATGAGCCTGCGGCCGGTCAGTTCGGGCGTCCAGCCGGGGCCGCGACCACGGCCGTAACGGTCGATCCAGCCCCACAGCCAGCTTCGCGCCACCGCGCGGCTGGCGGGTTCGCC
Organism: Thalassococcus sp. BH17M4-6; assembly: GCF_049323015.1. Lineage (NCBI taxonomy): Bacteria > Pseudomonadati > Pseudomonadota > Alphaproteobacteria > Rhodobacterales > Roseobacteraceae > Thalassococcus > Thalassococcus sp. BH17M4-6. Next base: position 84,511 of record NZ_JBMPGU010000012.1, on the reverse strand, counting down.
AACCGCGGCCAGATCGTCCATCCAGCCAAAGCCCTGAACCTCGGCCTCCCACGCGGGATCGGGCGGTGTGACCTCCCAGATCAGGGTATCCGGTGCCTCGATCAGGTGCCCGGCAAACAGCAGGTTGCCCGCGGCCAGCTGACGGCCCTTGGCAAAGCTGCCGACGGTGCGGGGTTCGGGGCTGGACACAAAGGCCGTGGCAGGACGGGCGCGCGCCGCAAGGCGCGCGTGCAAACCGTTCATCAGGCGCGACCGTGCCGCCTGCCAGCTTTCTGTGTCGGACATCTGCCCTGCCCCTTGCCGCCTGTTCGGCGTGTCTTTGACTAAGGATACCCCCGGTCCGGCACAAAGTCACCTTTGAAAACCGCGCCTTGGCAGAGATGCGCAGTTTTCACCCGGCGGCGGTGGCGTCCCGGCGCAGCAGCGCCATGTAAAAGCCGTCCATTCCGCCCGCGTCGGGCCAGTGATCCGGGCGCAGGCGCAGACCGCCTTCGGCAGATTGCCAACCCTCGGAAACGCCTTCGGGCAGGGTGGGCACGACCCGCAGATCGGGATGTCGCTCCAGCGCCTCGATCACCTGCACCTCGCCTTCGTCGGGCAGAAGAGAGCAGGTGCAGAACACCAGACGCCCGCCGGGGGCCAGCAGCCCCAGCGCATGATCCAGCATCGCCGCCTGCAAGGCGATCACGTCGACGATCCCCTCGCCGGTCTTGGCATGCGGCAGGTCGGGGTGGCGGCGCAGCGTGCCGGTGGCCGAACAGGGCGCATCGAGCAGGATCGCGTCGTATTGGCCGTCGTGGGTCAGCGCGTCGCCGCACACAATGGTGGCTTTCAGGCCCGTGCGGTGCAGGTTTTCGCTGACCCGGCCCAGACGTTCCTCGGACAGATCAAGAGCCGTGACCCTGGCTCCGGCAGCGGCAAGTTGCAGCGTTTTGCCGCCGGGGGCCGCGCACATGTCAAGCACGCGCTGGCCGCTGACATCGCCCAAGAGCCGCACCGGCAGCGCGGCGGCGGCATCCTGCACCCACCAGTCGCCGCTGTCGTAGCCCGGAATCGCCGACACCTGACCCGCGTCCGTCAGACGGACCGATCCGGTGGGCAGCAGCGTGCCCCCCACCTGCGCGGCCAGCGCCGCCGCGTCGCCCTTGGCCGTAAGATCCAGCGGCGCACCGGCGAAATGCGCCACCTCCATCGCGGCGACGGCATCGCGGCCCCAGGCGTCGACCAGCGGGTCGCGCAGCCAGTCGGGCAGTCGCGGCACCCGCAGGATCGCCCACTGCCCCGGCCCCTTGTCGGCGACCCGCCGCAGAACGGCGTTGACCAGCCCCTTCATCCCCGCCGTGCGGCCCGAGCGTCCGACGATCGTCACCGCCTCGTTCACCACGCCATGCGCGGCCCCCCCGGTGCAAAGCTCCAGCGTGGCCAGCCGCAGCACGTTGCGGACCCGAAGCGGCGGATCCTTCTTGAGAAAGGGCTTGAGCACCCGGTCCACCCGTTCCAGTCCGCGCAGCACGTCGGCAGCCAGCCGCTGCGCCGCGGCACGTTCCGGCGGGGCCATCGCCGCCCAGGCCGACCCGCCCGTCAGTTCGGACATCAGGCGGCCATGGCCCAGGACCTGATCCAGAAGATCGACCGCGGCATGGCGCGCGGACAGCGGTTTGGCGTTCATGGATTGGCCCCCGGGCGATACGCGGCACCCTTGTCCCGCATTCGGCGGCGCGTATATCAGGGGGGCACGACAAGGGAAACCTGCCATGACCAACGATGCCCACGATCTGCCGCCCGCCGCGCAACGCGCCCTGGCCGAAGCTGCCGAACGCCGCGCCCGGGCAGAGGCGGAAGCAGCGGAAAACACGCCGCCGACAGAGCTTGGGGGGCGCGACGGGCCGGACCCGGTGCGCTATGGCGACTGGGAAAAGAAGGGCATCGCCATCGATTTCTAGCCGTTCACGGGCCAAGCCGGGCCGCCGCTGAAGGCCCGCCAAAAAACAAGAGCGCACCCGAAGGTGCGCCCGAACAAGTTACCTGATGAATCGAAAGTCTGGACCTCAGCGCAGCCGGAATTCGGCCGAATCACCCGCGCCCTGATCCGAAGTAAAACGGATCTTTGTCCCGTCTGAACGGACCTCTTGGCAATTGTAGCCCAAGGCGTCGCCGCCCCAGTAGAGGTCGCGGCAAAAATAGCCGTCCTTCCAGCTCCATTCGCCGTTGACGTCCCAACCGGCGCCGTTGCCGCTGATTCCGCCACTCGGCGACACGCTGAGCGACACCAGCGGGCGCGACAGCGTCTTGCCGTTGACGAGCGCCACGAATTCGGAACGGTCCGTCACCTTGGCGAAATCCGCCCACACCGGCGCGGCAGAGATAACGAGGGTCATGGCCACAAGGGCCGCGTTGCGCAGTCCAGTCATCATGCATCATCCCGTGTTGCTTAACGAATATACGCAGCCAGCAACGAAATGGTTTCATCTGGACCGAAAAAAGCGGCCAAATGCCTAAAAACTGCGGAAAAACCGCCTGTTTTTGCAGGTTTTGGCGCGCATTACCCGTCTTTGAGGCCCAGCACGTCCAGCATGTCATAGGCGCCGGGGGCCTTGTCCTGGCCCCAAAGCGCGGCCCGCAGGGCACCGCGCGCGAACAGCGCCCGGTCGCTGGCGATATGGCGCAGGATGATGCGTTCGCCCGCAGTGGCAAAGATCACATCATGTTCGCCCACCACATCGCCGCCGCGAATGGCGGCAAAACCGATGTCGCCGCGCTTGCGCGCCCCGGTGATGCCGTCGCGGCCCCGGTCGCTGACCTCGTCCAGGGCGACGCCGCGGCCCTCGGCGGCGGCCTCGCCCAGCATAAGCGCGGTGCCCGAGGGCGCGTCGACCTTGCGGTTGTGGTGGGTCTCGATCACCTCGATGTCCCAATCGGCATCCAGCGCGGCGGCGACCTTTCTGGTCAGCTGGGTCAGCAGGTTGACGCCAAGGCTCATGTTCCCGGCCCGCACGATCACCGCGTGGCGGGCGGCCTTGTCAATCCGCGCGATATGCTCGGGCGCCAGACCGGTAGTGCCGATGACATGCACCGCGCGGGCCTGCGCGGCCAGATCGGCGAATTCCACGGTGGCATCGGGCGCGGTAAAATCGATCACCGCCTGTGCCTGGGCAAACGCCTCGAGCGCGTCGTCGGTCACGGTCACACCGCTTTCCGCGCCGCCCATGGACAAGCCCAGATCTTGCCCGACCCAGTCGTGGCCTTCGCGTTCGATGGCCCCCACCAGCCGCAGGCGGTCCGATCCCGCCAGTTCGCGCACCAGCATCTGGCCCATCCGGCCCGAAACCCCTGTCACCACCACACCCGGCTGATCGGTCATGCGCGCTGTCCCCTTGCTTGCGGTTTCGGTCTGCATAGCCTGACACGCCCGCCTTGGCAAAGCCCGCGGCACAGCTTAGATGAGGCGCATGGCCAAGAACCGATTCAACGATAACGTCGGCCCGTCGCAGCGCCAGCTGCGCGTGGGCGAACTGATCCGGCGCACGCTTGCGGATGTGCTGGGGCGCGGCGACATCCACGATCCCGACCTCAACCGCATGTCGGTGACGGTGGGCGAGGTGCGCGTGTCGCCCGACCTCAAGGTCGCGACGGCCTATGTGCTGCCCCTGGGCGGCAAGGGCAAGGAAGAGCTTGTGGGCCTTCTGGCACGCAACAAATCCGAACTGCGCCGCGCGGTGTCGAAGAACCTGACGCTGAAATTCGCCCCCGAACTGCGGTTCCGGCTGGACGAAACCTTTGACCGGCTCGATGACACCCGGCGGCTGTTTTCGCAGGATGCCGTGCGCCGCGACCTGGCCGACTGATGCGTCGGCTGATCTCCTTTCTGGCGCTTGGGCTTGGCCTTGGCGCAACATCAGGCGCGCAGGCCGCAACCTGCGAGGCGATGCGCCATGACGGCAACCGCTATACCGTCTGTACCGTCGACGCGCAGTCCGAGGATCTGCGGCTGTTCCTGAACGATGCCAGCGGCGAACCTTACGGCCAGTTTTCGAACATCAACGCGATGCTGGCGGAGCGTGGCGAAAAGCTTGGCTTTGCCATGAACGCGGGCATGTACCACGCCGACCGTGCGCCGGTCGGCCATTATGTCGAAGACGGGCAAGAGGTCATGCGCGTCGTGCCCAACGCGGGCCCGGGCAATTTCGGCCTTCTGCCCAACGGCATCTTCTGCATCCGCCCGGGCCGCGCCGATGTCATCGAAACGCTGCGCTTTCAGGATCAGGCGCCCGATTGCAGCTACGCGACCCAGTCCGGCCCGATGCTGGTCATCGACGGCGCGCTGCACCCCCGGTTCCTGGTCGATTCCGATTCGCGCTACATCCGCAACGGGGTGGGCACCAGCGCGGACGGCACGAAGGTGGTTTTCGCGATCTCGGAAAATCCGGTGACGTTTCACGAATTCGGGCGGCTTTTCCGCGACGCGCTGCAACTGCCCGACGCGCTGTTCCTTGACGGAAACATCTCTCGGTTGCATGACCCGGCGCACGGGCGGTCGGATCGTGGCCGCTGGATGGGTCCGATTGTCGGCGTTGTCATCCCTGATCGGTAAAATTGCCCGAAAATCCCTGAAAAGACTCTATTTCCGGCACGTGAGTGCCTATAATCCATGACATAGCAAAGGCCGGGAAAACGGTCTGACATGAATTGGAAAATGCTTAAGGGAGACGAGTCTTGGAAGAGAAAACAATCGCTGCAGGGGTGGTATCGCTGGTCGTAGGGTTTGCCCTGGGGAACGTCACAGCCGGATCCGGCCCGGACATGAGCGAAATCGAGGCGATGATCAGCGACAAGGTCACAGCATCAACCGACGCGGTCAGCGGCATGGCGTCGGGCGTCGAGGAGCAGTTCGCAGCTCTTGGCGACCGGCTGAGCGGTCTTGAGGACCAGATGGGGGCCGCCACGGACACCAGCGCGATGGACGATCTGCGTGCCCGGCTCGACACGCTGGCAAGCGATCTGCAAAGCGGCATGGCCGAACAGACCGACGCCGTGGCCAGCCGCATCGCCGCCCTGGGCGACCAGATCGGCGCCGCAACCAGCAATGCGGCCGCAGACTCGGGCGAAAGCGCCAGCACCGCAACCGAAACCCCGGATGAAACCGAAACCACCGATACCGCGCAGGCCGATGGCGACGCGGCCTTGTCCGTGGGTCAGACCGTCATGCTGGCCGAAGGTTTGCGGGTCTTCGTGTCGCGCATTACCGAGGACGGCGCCCGCGCCGTGGTGAACGGCGATGTCGTGATGCTCGAAACCGGCGGTTCGACCACGGTAAATGATTGCGAGGTCACGCTGGACAGCGTCGCGGACCGCAAGGCGCAGTTCTCGGCCAATTGCGACGCGGCGAGCAGTGGCGGGGGGGCCGAAAGCTCGGGTGAAACCGCCGCCGACGACGGCGCGGACGACAGCGCGGACGAAGGCACCCGGATGGGCGAAATCGCCCTGTTGGGCGATGGCGCGGCGCGCGTCTTCCTGTCGGGCATCGCAGCAGATGGCAGCACGGTCCGCGTGGCGGTCAACAGCCTGTCGGTTCAGCGCGTGGCCGCGGGCGAAGCAATCCCCGTGGGCGAAGACGGCTGCAGCGTCACGGTGGACGAAATCCAGGCCTCGTCGGTCAAGTTCAGCTACGGCTGCGAGTCCTGACCTGAGCGGCTTCGACGCCCCGAAGGCCGCCAAGGTCTTCGGGGCGCGCTGCCCCCTTCCCCGCGCCAGCCCTTGCGCTGACGCCCGCCGCGGCCTAGGTCACACTCTATTCTGACCCCAGCCCGAGGCGCACATGCCCCAAGACCTTTCCGCCCTGACCGAGGCCCTGCTGGACGCCGCGCGCGCCGCCGGGGCCGATGCCGCCGATGCCATGGCGGTCGAGGGGGCATCGCTGTCCATCGACGTGCGCGGCGGCGCGTTGGAGCAGGCAGAGCGGTCCGAGGGTACCGAGGTCGGCCTGCGCGTCCTTCTGGGCCAGCGCTCGGCCACCGTGTCCGGGTCCGATCACCGCGCCGACACGCTGCGCATCATGGCCGAACGCGCCGTCGCCATGGCGCGCGAGGCGCCCGAAGACCCCTATATTGGCCTTGCCGACCCGGGCCAGCTGGCCCGCGACTGGGACGTCGCAGCGCTGGAACTGCATGACGACAGCCCCGAACCCGCACCTGCCACGCTCGAAGACGATGCCCGCCGGGCCGAGGCCGCGGCCCTGGCCGTCGACGGCATCCGCCAGATCGACGCCGCCAGCGCCAGCTACAGCGCCAGGCGCATCCATCTGGCCGCGACCAACGGCTTTTCCGGCGGTTATGCCCGGTCCTACCGGTCGGTGTCCTGCGTGGCCATCGCCGGGTCCGGCAACGGGATGGAGCGGGATTACGACGGCGACGGTCGTGTCTTTCAGGCCGATCTGCGCACGCCCGAAGATATCGGCACCAGAGCCGCCCAGCGCACGCTGGAGCGCATGAACCCGCGCCGCCCAAAGACCGGCGCCTATCCGGTGCTTTACGACGAACGCATCGCGGCCTCGCTGATCGGGCATCTGCTGTCGGCGATCAGCGGTGCCGCCGTGGCGCGCGGCGCGTCCTGGCTGCGCGACGCCATGGGCGACACGGTTCTGCCGCCCGCCCTGTCGCTGACCGAGGATCCGCACCGCCCGCGCAGCATGGCCTCGCGCCCCTTCGATGCCGAAGGCTTGGCTACGCAGCCGCGCCAGGTGATCGCGGACGGCGTGCTGCGGGGCTGGACACTTGATCTTGCCAATGCGCGCAAGCTTGGGCTGCAAAGCACCGCCAACGCGGCCCGCAGCGCCGGGTCTGGCCCGGGCCCCAGCGCCTGGAACATCACGCTGACCCAAGGCACGCAAAGCCGCGACGATCTGCTGCGCGAAATGGGCACCGGGCTTGTGGTCACGTCGATGATCGGCGCGACGATCAACCCCAACACCGGGGATTATTCCCGCGGTGCCGCCGGATTCTGGGTGGAGAACGGCGCGCTGGCCTATCCTGTGTCGGGGGTGACGATTGCGGGCAACCTGCGCGACATGCTGCGCAGCATCGTGTCGGCGAACGATGCCCGGCCCTGGCTGACCCGCGTCGTGCCATCGCTTCTGGTCGAAGGGCTCACCATTGCCGGTGACTGACCTCGAACTGCTGATCACCGCGGCCCAGGCCGCCGCCCGCACCGCGACCGCCTTTGTCGGCGGGCCGCTGGGTGTCGTGCGAAAGGATGACGACAGCCCGGTGACCAAGGCCGATATCGCCGTCAACGACCTCTTGCACGACATGCTGCGCGACGCACGCCCCGGCTATGGCTGGCTGTCCGAGGAAACGCCGGACAGCGCCGACAGGCTGGGGCAGGAGCATGTGTTCATCGTCGACCCCATCGACGGCACGCGCAGTTTCATCGACGGACAGGATACCTGGGCGCATTCGCTGGCCGTGGTGCGCAACGGTCAGGTGACTGCGGGGGTCGTGCTGCTGCCGATGAAAGACCGGCTTTATGCGGCAGCTCTGGGTCAGGGGGCCACGCTGAATGGCGCGCCGATAGCGGCGACAGACGCGCCAACGCTGACCGGGGCGCGGGTTCTGGCGACCAAGCCAAGCCTTGCCGAACATCACTGGCCCGGCGGCTTGCCCGACATGCGCCGGTCCTACCGTCCGTCGCTGGCCTACCGGATCGGGCTGGTGGCGCAGGGGCGCTATGACGGCATGTTCACCTTCCGCCCGTCCTGGGAATGGGACATCGCGGCGGGCAGCCTGATCGCGTCCGAAGCCGGCGCGCAGGTCAGCGACGCGCGCGGCGCGACGCTGACGTTCAACAACCGACACCCCCAGACCGATGGCATCGTCGCGGCCAGTCCCGGGGTCTGGCAGGGGCTGATCGACCGGCTGGGTTGAGCGATGGCCGCCTTGACCTTGCAGCCGCGATGGCGGACCCTTGCCCAGACCTGACGCCGCCCGCCTGCGGGGGCCAAACACCGGAACAGGCTTTGAAAAAACAATCCCTTAGCCTCAGGACCTATCTCACCCTGGTCCGCCCGCAAGCGGCGCAGGGCGATGCCCCGTCGCCGCCGCGCGCGCCCCGGCCCGACGGCCCGCTGGTCTGGTCGCACGCCGAAACCGCGCAGCAGGCCCGCGCCATGGGATCGCTTTGTGCGCGGCTTTTGCAGCAACGCGCCGAGCTGTCGGTTCTGACGACGGGCGCACGCGGCCAGGCAGAGTTGCACGACGATCTGCCACCCGATTCACCCGCTGAGGTCGCGGCCTTCCTGACCCATTGGTCACCCACGCTGTGCCTTTGGGCAGGGCAAAACCTGCGGCCTGCGCTCTTGTCCGGTGCGGCGGACCAGCAGTGCCCGCTGGCGCTTGTCGGCGCGTCGGACCAGCCGTGGCACACTCCGGCGCCGCGCTGGCTGCCCGATGTGGCCCCCGCCGTTCTACAGCGATTCGACATGATCTTTACCGAGGATGCCGCCGCCGAATGGCGGCTGAGCCGCATGGGGGTGCCGCGCAGCATCCTGCGCCGCAGCGGCCCGCTGAGCGAGGCGACGCTGCCGCTCGACTGCCCGCGCCGCCTGCACGAGGAGATGGCCGAAGCCCTGGCGGGGCGGCCTGTCTGGCTCGCCGCGCGGGTCCGCCGGTCCGAGGTCGATTGCATCCTGCGCGCGCACCGCAGCGCCGCGCGGCTGGCGCACCGGCTGCTGCTGATCCTCGTGCCCGCCGATCCGCAGGACGCGGACGACATCGCCCGCGCCGCCTCCGCCACGGGGTTCCGCATCTGCGACTGGGATGCCGACGGGCAACCGGACGAACACACGCAGATCCTGGTCACGCAGGGGCCCGACGAGCTGGGGCTCTGGTACCGCCTGGCGCCGCTGTCGTTCATCGGCGGATCGCTGGCGGCGGGCCTCGGCGGGCACGATCCGCTCGAGGCTTCGGCGCTGGGATCGGCGGTGCTTTACGGTCCGCATGTGGGCGGGCACCTCACCTCCTACACCCGGCTGATCGAGGCCGGGGCGGCGCGTATCGTCCGCGACGAGGAAACGCTGAGCGCCGCGGTGTCGCAGCTGATCGCGCCCGACCGCGCCGCCGCGATGGCGCATGCGGGGTGGGACGTGGTATCGGCGGGGGCGGAAATGACCGACCGGGTGGTCGAACAGGCGCTCGACTGGCTTGACCGCGCGGGGGCGGCCTGATGCGCCCGCCCGGCTTCTGGCACACCCCGCCCGACCGGCCGGATTGGCGCGCCCGTCTGCTGGCCCCGCTGGGCCGGGCCTATGCGGCGGCGACGGCGCGGCGGCTGCGCGGTGGTTCAGGCGTGGCGCTGGACATCCCGGTGATCTGCGTCGGCAACATCAACGCGGGGGGCACCGGCAAGACCCCGACGGTGATCGCGCTGCAACAGCGCCTGGCCGCACGCGGCGTCGACGTGCACGTGGTGTCGCGCGGATACGGCGGATCGCTGCAGGGGCCGGTACGGTTGGACCCCTTGCAGCACGATGCTGCCGCCGTCGGGGACGAACCGCTACTGCTGGCGGCCTTTGCGCCGGTGTGGGTGTCGCGCGACCGCGCCGCCGGGGCCCAGGCCGCCGCCCGTGCGGGCGCGGCGGCGATCCTGCTGGACGACGGGTTCCAGAACCCTGCGGTCCGGCAGGACCTGGCGATCGTCGTGGTCGATGCGACGGCGGGCTTCGGCAATGGCCGGTGCCTGCCTGCGGGGCCGCTGCGCGAACCGGTGGCCACGGGGCTGGCGCGGGCCGATCTTCTGCTCTCCATCGGGCCGGACGCGGCGCAGGCGCGGTTCGCGCAAAGCTGGCCGCCGCCTGAAGGTCTGCCGCATCTGCGCGGGCAGTTGCAGCCGTTGCAGACCGGGATGGACTGGCAGGACCTGCCCACGTTGGCATTTGCCGGGATCGGCCATCCCGAGAAGTTCTTTGCCACCCTGCGCGGGCTGGGCGCCGACCTGTTGCGGGCAGAGGCGCTGGACGATCACCAGCCGCTGACCCCTGCCCTGATGACCCGGCTCGAGACCGAGGCCCACGCGCTTGGCGCGCAGCTGGTCACGACGGAAAAGGATGCGGTGCGCCTGCCGCCTGCGTTCCGCCAGAAGGTGCTGACCTTGCCGGTGCGGCTGCAGATCGACGGGGATGCGGCGCTCGAGCATGCGCTTGACCGCGTGCTGAACGCCTGACCCAGACCGTTATTCCGCCGCGAGCCGCTGCCTGTCGTGGCCGGTCGCCGCGATTTCGGCGATGATGCCGCGCAGCAGGCGGCGAAAGGCATGGAAATTCTCGTTCGGGCGAATCTCGGCCTCGTTCATGTAGATGGCGCGGTCGATCTCGATCTGCAAGGCGTGCTGGTTGCGGGACGGGCGGCCATAGGCCTGGGTGATGTAGGCCCCGGCAAAGGGCGCGTTGCGCGCCACGACCAGCCCCGCATCCACGAACGCCGCCTCGACCCGGTCGACGATCCAACCGGCGGCAGAGGCGCCGAAGCGGTCGCCGATGACGATATCGGGGCGCGGCGCCCCGGCGCGCACGATGCCGTCCACCGCCTCGTGCGGCATGGAATGGCAATCGACCAGCACCGCCTCGCCGAAGTCGGCAATGGCCCGGTCCAGCAGCTTCTGCAACTGCCGGTGATAGGGCCGCCAGTAGCCCGAAAGCCGCCGGTCGGCTTCGGCCATGGTGAGCTTGCCACGGTAGATCGCGCGGCCGTTGGCCACCACCCGCGGCACCACGCCCAGCCCGCTGGCGACCCGGGGATTGTGCCCGGTGCGGCGTACGCCTTCGATCAGCGCCGGGTCGAGCTCGTCCGGGGAGCGGTTGAGATCGACAAAGGCCCGGGGCGCCCCGGCCTTGAGGAACGGCGCCCCGAACTGCGGCGCGCATTCGAAAAGCCGGTCGACATAGGCGTCTTCGGACGACCGGATCGCATGTTCGTCAAGCTGGGTGTGCCGCAGGAACGACCAAGGATAGTCCCGCCCGCTGTGCGGCGAGGCGAAGATCACCCGCGACGTCAGCGTCTCGGGATGGTACAGGTGGTACGCGACTTTGGGCATCCGGCCTCCTTGGGGATAAACATAGACCGAAAGCCGCTTTGTCCAAAAGCCCCTTGATCCCGCTTCCGACTCCTTTTATAGGAGCCGGACCGGCGCGGGTTTCCGCGCCCCATTTTGTTGGGGCACTGGCAATTCGCATTGGTTTCATGGGCGGTTAGCTCAGCGGTAGAGCACTTCGTTGACATCGAAGGGGTCACAAGTTCGATCCTTGTACCGCCCACCATGAATTCGCCGCACGGGTCCTCTGGCCGGTGTGAACCATAACCCGAAAGGCGCTCGCGCGCCGCGACAAGAGGAGAAGACCATGAAGGTCAGAAACTCGCTCCGCTCGCTCAAGAGCCGCCATCGCGACTGCCGCGTTGTGCGCCGCAAGGGCCGCGTCTACGTGATCAACAAGACGCAGCGTCGTTTCAAGGCCCGTCAGGGCTGAAGCGTCGGATCAGACGATAAAAAGCCACCCCTCGGGGTGGCTTTTTTCGTTTCGGGCGGCCTGCGCCCCGGCCTATTGGCGGATCAGGGACGCCAGCAGCCGTGCCACGGTCGCCTGGTCCAGAAACCCCGTCACGTCCAGCTGGTAAGCCTCCTGGTAGCGCCGGATCGCGCGCCGGGTGCTCTTGTCGAACTGGCCATCGATCGTGCCGGGCTTCATCCCCAGCCGGTCAAGCTGCCGTTCCGCCAGGTTGCGGGTGAGGACGTTGAGGTTGAGCGCATCCTCTTGCGCCCGGGCCCGCGCCACCACGTCGCGGTTGTTGGACTGCTGCTGCAACTGGTCGATCCGCGACTGCGCCTGGTCGGCAAAGCTGCCTTGCGGGAAATCGGCCAGATAGCCCTGATAGGCCTGCACCGATCCCACGTCGCGCGCCGCGTCCCAGGCGCGACGGTCCTGCGCCGCCGCCTGCGCGCGCCGGTCCTCTTCGATCCGGTCAAGCCGGTCCTGCGCGACATCGGCATAAAGGCCGTCGGGATAGCGTTGCAGATAGGCGCGCAGTTCGCGCGCGCCGCCGTTGGCGACGGTGTTGTTCCAGTAGTCGCGATCCTCCCGTTCACGCTGAGCCTGCCGTTCACGCGCCTCTTCCTCAAGCTCGGCGGCGCGACGGGACGCCTGCGCCTCGAGCTCTGCGATCATGTCGCGGGTCATGAAACCGGTCTCGGCAAAGCCGTTCTGCCCCTGCCAGCGCTTCGCCGCCGCGCGGGTGCCGGGGCCAAAGATGCCGTCGATGCCGCGCGGATCGAAATCGAGCAGTTCCAGATCGCGCTGGATCGCGCGGCGGGCGTCGCGGCTGAGGCCCAGCGCCTCTTCCGCCTCGCGGGCGGTGCGAAGCGGATCGTCGACGATGGCCCGGATGCGCTGCCGCGCGGCATTGGCATGCGCGCCGTTCGGAAATGCCTCAAGGTAATTGCGGTATCCGGCCAGTTCATCGCGCCGGGTCACCGACTGCCAAAGCTGGTCGTCGGCAAGCTGCGGGTTCTCATCCGATGCGGGCGGCGGGACGATGCCGCCCTCGGCCGTAGGGTCGGGCAGGAACACCCAATCCTCGGGCGCGTATCCGGTGACCTGCATCCCTGCCGCCCGCGCCGTGGCCACGAGCGTCTTTTCCGTGACCGGCAGATCGCGCTTGGTCAGCGCGGCCACCTGCTTGGGCGTGCCGCGCATGACCGTCACCCCCTGCGGAATCGGAAAGTCGCCCGACCCGGCCTGCAGGAACGGCAGCCCCAGCGGCGCATCGCCCTCTTCACCCAACACCAGCAGAGCCTGTCCCGGGAAGGACGACAGAAGCGCCAGCAGGGGCGAGAGCGGAAGGGCATCCAGCAGGATACGTTCCGGTGTCAGCGGCGCATCGAAATCCGTGGGCAGCAGAAACGTCTCGGTGCCCGCGTGCACGAACCGGCCGGTGAGCACCACGGCCAGGCGGTCTTCGTCGCCGTCGAGCTTGCGTACAAAGTTGAAAAGACCGCGACGCAGTACGTTCTTGTCGCCATTCTCAATCGCCGCCACCGTGAATCCAGCCAGATCGAGGTCGTCGGCCGAAGGCACCGCGGCGGCGCCGCCACGCAGCTTGTCGACAGCGGAGTATTCGCTGTTGCCGACGATAAAGGCGGCGCTGTCAGCCTGCGCCATCGTGGTCATCACAAGGCTGGCGACGGTGCAGCGTAGGAAGGTCTTCATGGCGGATCCTTTTCATACACGGATATGTTCAATTCGCGGACGGCCTGACGGGACCCCGCGGTCCTGAACTATCTGGCCTGCCCGGCCATGATATCCAATATCAGCCGCCTCAACGGCCCGCCCGAGGCGGAAAAGCGCAAGGATGGGCGACGCGGTCAGTCGTAGCTGCGGGCGTCCTCGATCACCAATCCGTCGCGCGGCAGCGCGCCCGGCGCCACAAGCTCGACCATGCCGCGCAGCTTGAGCACTTCGGCCACGCTGGCCTCGAACGGGGCGGCATCCTGCGCCTCGGTCTCGAGCCTCACGGTCATGACGTCCGCCTCGCCCTCGCGGGTGGCGACGACGCGGGCGCGGGCGACCTCGGGGTGGCGCGCCACGAGGTCGGCCACCTGTTCGGGGCGCACGAACATGCCCTTGATCTTGGTGGTCTGATCGGCGCGGCCCATCCAGCCCTTGATGCGGGTATTGGTGCGCCCGCAGGGCGAGGTGCCCGCCATCACCGCGCTCATGTCCCCGGTGGCAAAGCGGATCAGCGGGTAATCGGGGTTGAGCGATGTCACCACGACCTCTCCCACCTCGCCCGCGGACACGGGATCGCCGGTGCCGGGCGTGACGATTTCGACGATTACGTGTTCGTCGAGGATCATCCCCTCCATCGCCGAGCTTTCATAGGCGATGTTGCCCAGATCGGCGGTGGCATAACACTGCAGGCAGGCGATGCCGCGCTCTGTGTACCAGTCGCGCAAGCTGGGGAACAGCGCCCCGCCGCCGACGGCCGCGCGGGTGACCTTGAGCGTCAGCCCCATCTCGTCGGCCTTTTCCAGGATCACCTTGAGGTAGTCGGGCGTGCCTGCGTAGGCGGTGATGCCGATGTCATGCGCCGCGCGCGCCTGCAGTTCGGTCTGGCCCGTGCCAGCGGGCAGGACCGCAGCGCCGACAGCGCGTGCGCCGCTTTCAAAGATCATTCCGGCAGGCGTCAGGTGATAGCCGAAACAGTTCTGCACGATGTCTTCGGGCCCGATGCCGCAGGCGTGCAGGAACCGGCCCATGCGCCACCAGTCGGCGGTAATTCCTCCGGGTTCATAGATCGGCCCCGGGCTTTGAAAGACATGCGCCGCGTTGCGCACAGGCAGTCCGCCGAAGGGCGGGTTTTCGGTCTGCCGCTGCACCAGGTCGGACTTGCGCAGCACCGGCAGCGCCGCCAGCCCGGATAGGTCGTCCAGCGCCGCATGGCCCTGTTCGGGCAGAAGCGCATTCAGCGCCGCCAGCTGGGCCGCGGCGCGTTCATCGCTGCTGCGGGTTTCAAGCGCGTCAAAGTGGGTCATGTCCCCTCCCCTTTTTATCGTTGGTCGCCAGCGCCCCGCGCCCGCACTGTTTCGGGCAGGACCCGCTGCGGCAGATCACGGAAATTGCGCGCATGGTGGGTTGGCACACCCAGCCGTTCGGTCTTGAGCAAGGCCTCCAGCGATGCCTTGGCCGATCCCTGCACCGGCTCGCGCAGGACGACGGCGATGATCCGCCCCGGGTGGCGCTTGACCGCGTCTTGATAGACATAAGCATCCTTCTGGCCGGTATCTCCCAGCAGGACAAAGTTCAGCTGCGGATTGGCCTCGATCAGGCGGTCGACGGCGGCGGATTTGTGGTCAAGATGGCTTGCCCCGACCAGGCCCTTGTCGCTGACCCCAAGGTCGCGCAGAAACATCGGCCCCTGCGGCAGCCCGGCCCGCTGAAAGATCCGGTTGAGAAAGGCGTGCAGGTTCCAGGGCGAGGACGAGACGTAGAAAACCGGGTTGCGCCCACCAGCGTGCAGCCGGTCCATCAGCGCCTTCGCGTCGTCAAAGACCCTGCGGGTCAGGGCGTTGCCCGTGAAGGTGGTCCAGAGGTTGCGCACGAGGTTGTAGGCCCCGGTGTGCATCATCGTGTCGTCGATATCCGAAATCACGCCAAACGCCGCGTCGCCGTCAGGCACCACGGCAGGCATCTGCACGGCCTCCGACTGCCCCTCGATCCGGGCGGCGCGGGTCACAAGGCCACTGTCATCGGCACCACGGGGAACGCGCAGAGTGATATAGCCCTCGGCATCGGTCCGGCCGCTGACGCCGTCGCAAATGACCTTCACATCCGCCACTTCCGAGGTGATGAAAAGCGACACCATCTGCTTGAAATTGGTCCAGCGGGTCTGTTCGGGATCCGGCTCACCCCGGCGCATGCCCGACAGCACCCGCCCCTGCAGGACCAGATGATCGGGTTCGGCATAGCCCATGTAGGCGGTAAGCACCGGTTCACCGTCGCGGCGCAGCACCCGTTCGATCAGAAGCTCGCCCCGTTTGGCCCATGAGGTCATGTTGCGTATCTCCTATCCCGCAAGTCGGACAAAACGCGCCTGCGCCGGTGGTCGTTCCGATCAGGCGAGCCAGCGCTTGCGGCGGCGGTAGCTGCGCACGTCCCGAAAGCTCTTGCGGCCCTCGTCGGACATGCCGAGGTAGAATTCCTTGACGTCCGGGTTTTCGCGCAGGTCGGCGGCTAGGCCTTCCATCACCACGCGCCCCGATTCCAGGATGTATCCGGTATGGGCGAACCGCAGCGCGACATTGGTGTTCTGTTCAGCAAGCAGGAAGGACACGCCTTCGTTTTCGTTGACCGATTTCACGATCTCGAAAATCTGCTCGACCAGCTGCGGCGCAAGGCCCATCGACGGCTCGTCCAGAAGGATCATCTCGGGCCGCGACATCAGCGCGCGGCCAATCGCGGTCATCTGCTGTTCACCGCCCGAAGTATAGCCCGCCTGGCTTTTGCGCCGTTCCTTGAGCCGTGGGAAATAGTCATAGACCATGTCCAGGTCGGCCTCGATCGCGCCCTTGCCGTCGCGCCGCGTATAGGCGCCGGTCATCAGGTTTTCCTCGACAGTGAGGTGCGCAAAGCAGTGGCGCCCCTCCATCACCTGGATGACGCCGCGTTTGACCAGGTCCGCCGCATCGCGGCCCTGCACGGTTTCGCCCTTGTAAAGGATCGATCCCTTGGTGACCTCGCCGCGTTCGGAATGCAGCAGGTTCGAAATCGCCTTGAGCGTGGTGGTCTTGCCCGCACCATTGCCCCCCAGCAGCGCGGTGATCCCGCCGCGCGGCACGTTCAACGACACGCCTTTCAGCACGAGGATCACGTGGTTGTAGATCACCTCGATATTGTTGACCTCCAGAAGCGGTTCCTTGGTAGGGGCGGCGTCAAGCATGGCTCTTCTTCTTGGCAAAAATACTCAGGATCGCCGGCGGCGACGCAAGGGCCGCCGCCGGACGTGGTGGCTCAGCTTTCCGCGTCGCAGGTTTCCGACACGGCCCAAGGGGCGTTCGCCTCGGCGTATTCCGCAGCCTTTTCGGCTTCGAGCGGACGGATCGCTTCGGCTTCGGCCATCAGGTGGTCACTGGCCTTGACGAACTTTTCGCCATCCCATTCCAGCATCCAGCCGCCGGAGTGTCCGGTGTGGTTGGCGCAGGTGGTCTGGAACGGCGGCACCATGCCGGTCATGCCCAGTTCGGCCAGACGCTCTTCGGTGACGTTGAGGTTCTCAAGTCCCCAGCGCAGGTCGGCGGCGGTGATCTCGGCCTTGCCGGTGTGTTCCTGCGCGGCGCGGATGCCTTCGGCCAGGATCATCGAAATGACCACGCCACGGCTGTAGAACACGCCTTCCATCTCTTCGGGGTTGGAAAGCGAGTCGCCCGCATCGACCACATGGGTCTTGATGTCGGCCATCACCGGCGCATCGAGCACGGGGAAGGACCAGCTGATCGACTTGTAACCCTTGCCGTCTTCGCCAACGAGCTTGAGGTCGGCATCATGCCCGGCCCACCAGACGCCGACGAAATTCTCCATCGGGAACTTGGTCTTCACGGCCTCGGTGATGGCGCCCGCGTTCATCGCGCCCCAGCCCCACATGACCACGTAGTCGGGGCGTTCGCGGCGGATCTGCAGCCACTGCGCCGACTGGTTCTGCATTTCCTTGAGACCGACCGGGATCGGGACGAGTTCAAACCCGTCTTCTTCCGCCTTCTTTTCCAGGAAGGGCAGCGGCTCCTTGCCGTAGGGGTGGTCCAGATGCAGGAAGGCGATCTTCTTGCCCTCAAGGCTGCCTTCGCTTTCCAGGTACTGCAGGATCATCGACGCGGCATCCCAGTAGCTGGCGGGTGTGTTGAACGCCCACTGGAAGACCTTGCCGTCGGCCATCGGCGAAAAGCCGTAGCCCGGGGCCAGGATCGGAATTTCGTCGACGTTGGTCTTGGGCAGCACCTGCAGGGTGATGCCGGTGGACCACGGCTGTGTCACGATGGCGCGACCCTTGGTCTTTTCATAACATTCCACGCCTTTTTCGGTGGAATAGCCGGTTTCGCATTCCTCGAAATTCACCGGCACGCCGCCGATGCCGCCGTCGCGGGCGTTGAGCATCAGCATGTAGTCGCGCTGGCCGTTCATCAGCGGAATGCCGGTCGCGGCAAAGGGGCCGGTCCGGTAGCTGAGGTTCGGGGCGTAAAGCTCCTGTGCCACGGCGGCCGTGCCCATGACGGCGCCGACCACGGCTGCTGCCGCCAGTCTGGTAAAGTGTTTCATGTGGTATCCTCCCTTGGATGTCATTGTCTGTGTTTTCGGTTTCTTATTGGGCCGCTTGCCCCCGGGCGTAGGGTGGGTTTGCACCCCAACGATGCGGCCCGTCAGTGCGGGAACGGCCAGATGATGAGTTTTTCGCGGATCAGACGCCAGAGCTGCGCCAGCCCGTGCGGTTCGATGATCAGAAAGAACACGATCAGCGCGCCCACGATCATGATGTTGAGGTGTTCGACCATCGCCGAAGAGATCGGGATGCCGAAGGCCTGTGGCAGAGTGTTGAGCACCACCGGCAGCCCGACAATCAGGATGGCGCCGAGGTAGTTGCCCATGATCGACCCCAGCCCGCCGATGATGGCGATGAAGAGGATTCGGAAACTCAACGGAATGTCGAAAAGGTTCGGCTCTGCCGCGCCCCGCCACATGAAGACGAAAAGCGCCCCCGCAACACCGACGATGTAGGACGACACCGCGAAGGCGGTGAGCTTGGATTTCATCAGGTTGATCCCGATGAGTTCGGCGGCGATGTCCATGTCGCGCGTCGCCTTCCACGTCCGGCCCAGGTTGCCACGGGTGAGATTGATGCAGAGCATCGTCATCAGCGTGACAATGGCCAGCACCACGAAATACTGCACCATGCTGTCGGCCTGCGGTCCGGCCACGTAAACCCCAAACATCTCAAGGTTGGGCACCTGGATCGCGCCCGAGGCATTGTAGTTGTAAAGCCAGGCCCATTTTTCGAAGAGCCAGACCAGAAAGAACTGCGCGGCGAGCGTCGCGATGGCGAGGTAGAAGCCCTTGATCCGCAAGGACGGAATGCCAAAGGCCACGCCGATCCCGGCGCTGAACACGCCCGACAGCAGGATCGCCACGACCGGGTTCATCCACGGCATGATCGTGACCATCTTGTAGCACGCATAGGCGCCCACCCCCATGAAGGCGGCGGTGCCCAGCGACAGCTGCCCGGCATAGCCGGTAAGGATATTGAGCCCCATCGCCGCCAGCGAATAGATCAGGATCGGGATCAGCAGCGTCTGAAAGGTGAATTCAGACGCCGTGAACGGAAAGATCACCCAGGCAAACGCAAGGATGATCCCCAGCAGGATCGCATCCTGACGCACCGGGAACAGCGCCTGATCCGCCTCGTAGCTGGTCTTGAATTGTCCCGCCGTGCGATAGAGCATAGCGTCTTCCTCCCTTTGCCGACCCTCCCGGTCAGCCTGTTCTATGGCAGGCCGGTTTTGCCCCGCCCCCCTCGCCCGGGACCTTGTCCCGGACGACCACGTATGTCCGCGGGTCGGGCCTCAGCCCGGCTCCCGTCCTGTCAAACGCCGCCCCCAAACGCGCCGGGGCACCAATGCCAGCTGCGCGATCGGCAGCCCCACGACCAATAGCCCGCCCGCGTATCCTAGCGCCGCCAGCACATTGGCCCGGACCGGGTGCGCCACCGACCACAATGTCTCGGGATCGGTCCCCGGCAAACCCGCGGCAAATGCCTCTGCCCCAAGCCTTGGCACAATGGCGATGAACATCATCGCGCCAAGGGACATGACCAACAGCACCAGCCCCCGGGGCAAGGTCGAACGTGCCCGCGTCATTCGTCGCCGTCCTTGTCGCGTCGGCCGTCACTGCGCGGCAGTGCCGCGCCCCAGAACTGCGCAACCGACGCCAGCGACCGCGCGGTCGCGCTCATCGAGGCGGTGAACATCGTGTTCATCGCCTCGATCTGCGCGGCCATCATCGACCGACCGATCTCTTGCATGTCCAGAGGCTCGCCCAGACCGTTGGCGCCGCGCGCCAGATCGGCGATTCCGGGGTCGTCCCGATTGACCCGGCCCGACCGGGTCGATCCCTTCTTGGGCGCGCTCAAACCGCCGCCTCCCCGTGCCATATGCCGGGCGCGATCCGCATCGTCGTTTCCACCACTGTCACCACTCTAAACCCTTTCGATGATCTTTTCGCCAAACAGCCCCTGCGGCCGGAAGAGCAGAACGATCAGCGCCAGCACGAAGGCGAACCACGTCTCGGTATTGCCGCCCAGCAGCGGCTGGCCCCAGTAGATCTCGAACACCTTTTCCAGGATACCGATCATCAGCCCGCCGATGATCGCACCGGTGATCGACTCGAGCCCGCCCAGCATCAGCACCGGCAGCGCCTTGTAGGCGATCACCTCGAGCGCAAAGCTCACCCCGGCGCGCGCGCCCCAGGCGATGCCGGTGACCAGCGCGATGATCCCGGCGATGAACCACACCAGCACCCAGATCGTCTGCAGGCTGATGCCCACCGACAACGCCGCTTGATGATCGTCCCCCAGCGCCCGGATCGCCCGGCCCATGCGCGTCTTGTTGAGAAACAGCAGCAGCGCCACCACCAGCAGCGCCGCGACCACGACGGCGGTGATGTCCTTCTGCTCCAGGATCAGCAGCCCACCCCAGGGTTCCAGCACGACCGAGTCGGTGGGAATGCCCAGTTCCTCGGTGATCATCACCTTGTTTTCGCCGCCGAAAATGATCTCACCGAACCCGATCAGGAAGAGCGTGATCCCGATGGTGGCCATGAAAAGGATGATATCGGGCTGCCCGACCAGCGGGCGCAGCACCACCCGTTCGATGGCCACCGCCAGGATGAACATCACCACAAGCGTCAGCGCCACGCTGACCCAGGCAGGCACCCCCATGGCGTGCAGCCCCACCAGCGTGAGCGCGGCGAAGACCACCATGATACCTTGGGCAAAGTTGAAGATGCGGGAGGAGCGGAAGATCAGCACGAACCCGAGCGCGATCAGCGCATACAGGATGCCCGAAACCAGCCCTTCCCACAGCACCTGCAACAGGAAATCCGGCGCCTCGACCATATCCACGAAGGGATTGATGAAGATGTCTTTCAGCATGTCTGCCCCTCGTTCTGGCTGCTGCCCTGGATGAAATGTCTCAATGCGCCACCCCCAGATAAGCGTCGATCACGTCCTGGTTGCTGCGCACCTCGTCAGGTGTACCGTCGCCGATCTTCTTGCCGTAATCCATCACGACCACGCGGTCAGAGATGTCCATGACCACGCCCATATCGTGCTCGATCAGTGCGATAGTGGTTCCGAATTCGTCGTTCACGTCGAGGATGAACCGGCTCATGTCCTCTTTTTCTTCGACGTTCATGCCCGCCATCGGTTCGTCCAATAGCAACAGCGACGGCTCTGCGGCCAGGGCGCGGGCCAGTTCCACCCGTTTTTTCAGACCGTACGGCAGCCGCCCTACCGGCGTCTTGCGGATGTTCTGGATTTCCAGAAAGTCGATCACCTTTTCAACCACTTCGCGGTTCTCGATCTCTTCGTTGCGGGCCTTGCCCCACCATAGCGCCTGCGCCGCGATGCCTGCGTGCATATGCGTCAGCCGCCCGGTCATGACATTGTCGAGCACGGTCATCCCCTCGAAGAGCGCGATGTTCTGGAAGGTCCGCGCCACGCCCAGCCGCGCCACTTCGTAGGGCTTCATCGGTGGGCGCTTTTCGCCCTTGTACCAGACCTCGCCCTCGGACGGGGTGTAGAAGCCCGAAATAACGTTGAGCATACTCGACTTGCCCGCGCCGTTGGGGCCGATGATGGCGCGGATCTCGCCTTCGTGGATGTCGAAACTGATATCCTCGATCGCCGTCACACCGCCGAATTTCAGCGTGATGCCCTTCATCTCCATCAGCGTGCCGCCGATCTGGCGCCCGTCGGCGGTGTCGTAGCCTTCGGCATTGTCACGCATGTCGGTATCCTTCCCCGCACACAGCTTTGCGACTGACATCGAACCAATCCGGATCTCCCAGCGGTTTTGACCCGAAAACCTTGGAGAAGGCGTACATCCAGTAATCCAGCTGCGAGACAGTCAGTTCCTTTCCTTGAATTTCTGCTTTGTCAGGAAATTCTGCCAACTTCTGGTACAGCCCTTCGCGAAAACGCTGATATTGCCTCGCGGACAGGGAAACGCTTTTCGCCGCGCGGTTCTCTTTTTCATGGGGATTCACCAGGACGCAATAGACCCGCCAAGCGTGACGGTCGATCACCGGAAAGGTTCGCGGGCAGTAACCCCAACTCAACAAGGCCGAAGAAAGTGAGACTCCTAGCCCCGGTTCTCCACATAATACACTCACCGCACCCTCATGGTCGTTACGTTTGGCAAGCGCGAAACTGGCCTCGGTTGTTTTCTTGATATGACCAGAGGCGCTGGCCAGTATATTCGGGATCGCTTGACCGGGCAATTTGGCCTCCAAGACAATCTTAAATTCGGCCGGCGATACAGGATCGCCATAGTTATTGCGCCCAACAGCTTTGAGCGCGCTATTCACGGTGTCCGGATGCGATTTGCCCGGAAAAGCGCTTACCAACCAAGGCATGCGCTCTACTAAATCCCGAAGCGACAGATCCGTCATTCCGCCGCCATCTTCTTGGGTTCGACCGGCACGACCTTGGCGTCGCGGATCTCCAGCGTCGCCTTGATCTTGCCCTTGCGGCCATCCTCATAGGTCACTTCGGTTTCGGTGTAGACCGAGGTCGACCCGTCGTACAAAGCCTCGACCAGATCGTCGAACTTCTCTCCGATGATCTTGCGGCGCACCTTGCGGGTGCGGGTCAGTTCGCCGTCATCGGCATCCAGTTCCTTATGCAGCACCAGAAACCGGTGGATCTGGCAGGCCGACAGCATTTCGTCCTGCGCGACGCTGACGTTGGTTTCCTCCACATGGCTCTGGATCATCTCCAGCACGCGCGGATGCCCCGCCAGCTCTTGATACGATGCATAGGCGATGTTGTTGCGCTCGGCCCAGTTGCCCACCGCCGTGAGGTCGATGTTGATGAAGGCGCAGCACTTTTCGCGCCCCGCTCCGAACACCACGACCTCAAGGATGTTGGGATAGAACTTGAGCTTGTTTTCCACGTATTTCGGCGCGAAGAGCGCGCCATTGGCCATGTTGCCCACGTCCTTGGCGCGGTCGATGATCCGCAGATGACCGGTGTCTTCCTCGATGAATCCGGCATCGCCGGTGGCGACCCAGCCTTCAGGGTCCTTGGTGTCGGCGGTGCTTTCGGGGTTCTTGTAGTATTCCACGAACACGCCGGGCGAGCGAAAATAGACCTCGCCGTTCTCCGCCACCTTGATCTCGACCCCCGTGCACGGCACCCCCACGGTGTCCGAGCGGACCTCCCCGTCGGGCTGCTGGGTGATGAAGACCGACGCCTCGGTCTGGCCGTAAAGCTGTTTGAGGTTGATCCCCAGCGCCCGATAGAAATCGAAGATTTCCGGACCGATCGCCTCGCCCGCGGTATAGCCGACGCGGATGCGCGAAAATCCAAGCGCGTTCTTCAGCGGGCCGTAGACCATGAGCTCGCCCAGCTTGTATTTCAGCCGGTCCATCAGGCCGACATTCCGCCCGTCCAGGATATCCGGCCCCACCTTGCGGGCATGGGCCAGGAAATAGTGAAAGATCTTCTGCTTGAACCGGCCCGCATCCTCCATCCGGATCATGATGTTGGTCAGCTGCGTCTCGAACACCCGGGGCGGCGCGAAGTAATAGGTCGGCGCGATCTCACGCAGATCGGTCATCATCGTCTCGGGGCTTTCGGGACAATTCACGCAGAACCCGGTCCAATAGGCCTGGCCGATGGAAAAGATGAAATCCCCCACCCAGGCCATCGGCATGTAGGCCAGCACCTCGTCGCCGACACCCAGATGGTCGAATTCGGACGAGGATTTGGCCGTCTCGATGATGTTGCGGTTGGACAGGACCACGCCCTTGGGCTTGCCGGTCGTGCCCGAGGTATAGAGCATGATGCAGGTGTCGTCGTAGCCCAGCCCCGACCGCCGCCGGTCAAGTTCGGCCCCCAGCCGGTCGCGCGCCGCGCGGCCCTTGTCCTGCACCTTGCGATAATCGTGCAGCTTGGTGTGATCGTATTTGCGCAGGCCGCGCGGATCAAGATAGATCATCTCCTCGAAATCCGGCAAACGGTCCTGAATCTCGATCACCTTGTCGACCTGTTCCTGGTCGGCGACCACCGCCATGCGTGCGCCGCAATGGCCCAGCACGTATTCCATCTCTTCCGCGACCGCGTCCTGATAGAGCGGGACGGGCTTGGCACCCACCATCTGCGCCGCCACCAGCGCCCAGTAAAGATACGGCCGGTTGCGCCCGATGACGGCGATGAAGTCGCCCTCGGCCACGCCCATCTCCAGCAGACCCAGCGCCAGCGCCTCGATCTCCTGCTCGGCCTCGGCCCAGGTCCAGTTCTGCCAGATGCCGAGCTCTTTTTCACGGTACGCCGGTGCCTGCGCATGCTGCGTGGCATTTCGGCGCAAGAGCGCGGGAATGGAGCGCAAACCCTCTGCGCCCTCGGACTGAAAAGCCAAACCTATTCCTCCCAAATGTCCTTTTCGCGGACACCTTCGGCCATCGCCCGTCTAGGACCCAACCGTTTCAGAGGATACTTGCGCGGATCGCGCCGCAGCGCAAGTCATAGGCGTGCGAGGTCACCCAAGCGGAGCGGTTTCGTCCAGCAAAGCCCGCAACTCGGCCTGCATCGCCGCGACATCGTCGCGGTAGCGGCCAGCGGGCAACGCCTCTTCGGCCTCGGCCAATGCCTCCAGTACATGCTCCTCGCCGTCGCGGATATTGTCCAGGACGTCGTCGTCGATCTCGTCGAAAAGGGCGCGCACCGACACAACCGCCTTGTTGACGGTCGACATCAGCCCGCCCTCGCGGTCCGGCTCTCCCCCCAGCGCAGCCATCGCCGACGCAAGCCGGTCGGCATGTTGGTGATGCAGTTCGCGGAACCTGAGCGGTACGCTGCGGAAATCCGGTTCGGCCTTGTCGGTCATCGTCTCAAAGCCTGCATGCGCATCGACGGTGCGCGACAGCGCGTCCTGCAGGGCATCCAGTTGCGCCTGGCTGGCGCGGGGCGGATGGGCGGTCGGGTTTTCGGTGGTCATGGCGGTGTCTCCGGGGGCCGGACTGGCCCGCCGATCCAACGTCGCCACCCGGGGCGCTGTTCCCGCCCCTGCGCCAGACGCGCGCTTTCCCGCCAGCGACTGACTGCCCGGACCTCAGCCCAGCATGTTGCGGATCATCGGCAGCACCGTCACCGCGACGACCCCCACCAGGACACCCGCGCCAAAGCGCAGCGGCGCGCGCCCCAGCTTCGGCCCTGCCAGCGACAGGAGGCCGCAAACGCATCCGTAGAAAACCAGCCCGACAAGGTCCATCGTGCGCTCTCCTTTGTTGCGATGCAGCCTAGGACGACCTGCGCGCTGCGGGCAAGCCCTACCCCGTCAGCGCCGAGGCCGCCCGTGCCAGTACGCGCAGGCCGGTCACCAGGTCGGGCTCTGCCGTGTCCTCGGCGAAATCATGACTGATGCCGCCGATCGACGGCACGAAGAGCATCGCCACCGGCATCAGCCGCGCCACATTGGTTGCGTCGTGCAGCGCCCCCGATGGCATGCGCCGCCAGCCGCCCGGCACCTCGGCCTCGGCACCGGCCTCCAGCGCGCCGCGCAGCCGCGCGTCCATCGCCACCGGTTCAAGCCCCAGCAGCGGCCCGAAGCCCAGTTCCAGACCCATTTCGCCTGCGACCTCGGCGGCGGTCTCGCGAATGATCGCCTCCATCCGGTCCAGCCGCGCGGTGTCGCCATCGCGCCATTGCATCGAAAACACCGCCCGGCCCGGCACGATGCTGGATGCGTTGGGATGCAGGCTGACATGGCCGATGGTCCAGACCGTCGCGGGTGTCACAACGTTGCGGAACCGGTCGTTGATCCGATGCGAAAACGCCGCCATCCCCTGAAAGGCATCGCGCCGCAGCGCCATCGGCGTGGTGCCGGCGTGGTTCTGCTGGCCGGTCAGGGTGATCTTCATGTCGCGAATGCCGACGATGGCCTCGACCACGCCGATCTTGTCGCCACTGCTGTCCAGCACCGGCCCCTGTTCGATGTGCATTTCCAGAAACCCGGTGAACTGCGCGGGAGTCACGAAATCGCCCGCCCGCGCCGCCATCCGCGCGCGTGCGGCGGCAAAGGTCTCGCCGCCCGCGTCCGTCAGCGTATCGGCTTCGGCCAGCGCCTGGTTGCCACCCCAGATGGAACTGCCGGTGGTCACCCCGAACCGGCCCTCCTCATCCTGGAAGGACACGACCGACAGCGGCGGCCCGCCCGCCTCTTTCGCGGCGCGCGCGACCTCGAGCGCGGCGATCACACCCAGCGCGCCATCGAGCCATCCACCCTCGGGCTGGCTGTCGGAATGCGAGCCCAACAGCAGCGACGGCCCTTCGGCCAGTCCGAAGAGCGAGCCAACCGGGTCAAAGGCAGGCATGAGCCCTGCCTCGGCCATCCGCCCCGCGAGCCAGTCGCGCGCCGCGATATCCGCCTCCGAAAATGCCGGTCGCACCACGCCCTTGCCCACGCCGCTGGCCCCGAAGCTGCGCAGATGATGCAAATCGTCCAGAAAACGCTGAGGGTCGACGGGGATCATGGCAGCCTCCTGTGATGCTGCGCCCCATCAGACA
Organism: Thalassococcus sp. BH17M4-6; assembly: GCF_049323015.1. Taxonomy (NCBI): domain Bacteria; kingdom Pseudomonadati; phylum Pseudomonadota; class Alphaproteobacteria; order Rhodobacterales; family Roseobacteraceae; genus Thalassococcus; species Thalassococcus sp. BH17M4-6. Next base: position 58,142 of record NZ_JBMPGU010000012.1, on the reverse strand, counting down.
CCGCCCCGTGGCCGAGGTCAAACAGCCGCGCGTGACCTGCCCCTTCCTTCGGTTTTCAATCACCCTCGGGGAGCGCGAGGGATCGTTCATTTTCCGCCATTGGTCCGAGGACAATGGACGATGCCCCTCGCTCCCGCCGCCAAAGCCGCCGCGGCGCCCGCCTATTCCGCCGCGACCTGATCGTCTTCGGTGACCCGTTCGACCCGCACCGCGGAAAACTTGAACTCGGGGATCTTGCCCCAGGGGTCCAGCGCCGGGTTGGTCAGGATGTTGGCCGCCGCCTCTACATAGGCGAAGGGCAGGAACACCATGTCGGGCGCCACCGCGCGGTCGGCACGGGCCATGATCTCGAGCGATCCGCGCCGCGTGGTCAGGCGCAGCATGTCGCCCGGCTCCATCCCCAGCTGCCGGAGGGTGCTGGGATGCAGCGAACAGTTCGCCTCGGGCTCTACCGCGTCCAGAACCGTGGCGCGGCGGGTCATCGACCCGGTGTGCCAGTGCTCAAGCTGCCGCCCGGTGGTCAGGATCATCGGGAACTTGTCATCGGGCATTTCGGCGGGCGGGGTGACGCGCGCGGGGGTGAACTGCGCCCGGCCCGCCCGGCGCGGAAAGCCGTCGCCAAAGACCACAGCCTGCCCCGGATCCTCGGGCCCCTTGCAGGGATAGGTCACGCCGCCTTCGTTCTTCAGCCGCGTCCAGGTGATATGGTGCAGCGACCGCATCGACATCTTCATCTCGTCAAAGACCTCGCGCGGGTGATCGTAATCCCAGTCCAGCCCGATCCGGCGGGCCAGATCGACGACGATCTTCCAGTCCTCGCGCGCCTCTCCGGGCGGCGGCAGGACCTGGTGAACCATCTGCACCGTGCGGTTGGTGTTGGTCACCGTGCCGGTCTTTTCCGGCAAGGCCGAGGCGGGCAGGATCACATCCGCGTACATCGCGGTTTCGGTCAGGAAAATGTCCTGCACCACGAGGTGATCGAGATGCGCCAGCGCCTTGCGCGCGTGTTCGACATCCGGGTCCGACATCGCCGGATTTTCACCCAGCACGTACATCCCCTTGATCGATCCGCGATAAACGCGGTCCATGATCTCGACCACCGTAAGGCCGGGTTTGTCCTGAATCTCCGTGCCCTGCCAGATGTGCCGGAAAAGCTCGCGTACCGACCCGTCGGTGACCGACTGGTAATCCGGCATCACATGCGGAATGAGCCCGGCATCTGATGCGCCCTGAACGTTGTTCTGTCCGCGCAGGGGGTGCAGGCCGGTGCCCGGCCTCCCGACATGGCCGCACAGCAGCGCAAGGCTGATCAGGCAGCGCGAATTGTCGGTGCCATGGATGTGCTGGCTGATGCCCATGCCCCAGAAGATCATGCCGCGCTGCGCACCTGCGAATTCGCGCGCAACTTCGCGGATCATCTCGGCGCTGATGCCGCACAGCTCGGACATCCGCTCGGGCGTGAAGGCACGGATATGTTCGCGGAATTCGAAAAAGCCTTCGGTGAAGCCTTCGATATACTGCCGGTCGTAGAGCTTTTCCTCGACGATCACGTTCATGATCGCGTTGAGCAGCGCGACGTCCGTGCCGGGGCGAAACTGCAGCATGTGGGTGGCGTGGCGCTTGAGCCCGGTCTGCCGCCGCGGGTCGATCACGATCAGCTTGCCGCCGCGTTTCGCGAACTGCTTGAAATAGGTGGCGGCGACGGGGTGGTTCTCGGTCGGGTTGGCACCGATCACGATGGCCACGTCGGCATTCTCGATCTCGTTGAAGCTGGCCGTGACCGCGCCCGAACCCACGTTTTCCTGCAGCGCCGCAACCGACGAGGCATGGCAAAGCCGCGTGCAGTGATCGACATTGTTGTGCTTGAAGCCCTGGCGGATCAGCTTCTGGAAGAGATACGCCTCTTCGTTGGTGCACTTGGCCGAACCGAAGCCGGCAATCGCCTCTCCACCGTAGTACGACCGCAGGTCGACCATGCCGCGGGCGGCGAAATCCAGCGCCTCTTCCCAGCTGGCTTCGCGGAAATGCGCGCCGATGTTGTCCAGATCGACGTTGAGCCCCTTTTCGGGCGCGTCCTCGCGGCGGATCAGCGGCTTCAACAGCCGGTGCGGGTGGTGGATGTAGTCAAAGCCGAACCGACCCTTGACGCACAGGCGCCCTTCGTTCGACGGGCCGTTGATGCCCTCGACCGACTTGACCTTGCCATCCTTGATCTTGACCGAGACCTGGCAGCCGACGCCGCAGAACGGGCAGACCGATTTCTGCTCTGAATCGAAATCCTTGCTGTCGCCGACCTGATCGGCGTTCACGACCGATGCCGGCATCAGCGCGCCGGTGGGGCAGGCCTGGACGCATTCGCCGCAGGCCACGCAGGTCGACTCGCCCATCGGATCGTCCAGATCGAAAACCGGATAGGCGTCGTGCCCGCGCCCGGCCATGCCGATCACGTCGTTGACCTGCACCTCGCGGCAGGCGCGCACGCACAGGCCGCACTGGATGCAGGCGTCAAGGTTCACCTTCATCGCGATATGGCTGTCGTCGAGCAGCGGGATACGCTCCGCCTCGAGCGTCGGCAGCCGCGATTCGGTGACGCCGTTGGCCTCGGCCATGTCCCACAGGTGGCTCGACTTGTCGTGCGCCACATCGCGTTCGGGATGATCGGCCAGCAGCATCTCGACGACCATCTTGCGCGCGGTCTTGGCGCGGGCCGACTGGCTGACCACAACCATGCCGTCCTGGGGTTCGCGGATGCAGGACGCGGCCAGCGTACGCTCGCCCTCGATCTCGACCATGCAGGCGCGGCAATTGCCGTCGGGGCGGTAGCCCGGCTGCGGCTTGTGGCAGAGATGCGGAATGACCAGACCGCGCCCGTTGGCCACCTCCCAGATGGTCTCGCCCTTGCGGGCCTCGACCTCTTCGCCGTCGAGCGTAAAGCGGATGATGTCGGACATGGCTGCGCCTCCTGATGACTTGCGCCTCTTCTACACTTGCGCAGGCTGGCCCGGGGGCGTCAATTCCGACTCCTTGCCTAGAAATTGCGCCCTGAGGTTTCCGATGCGCGACGGCGCCACCGGTTTGCGCGCGGTCTTCAGGAATCAGCGGGGGCGGGCCACCGTCGATGGCCCGCCCCCGCGATTGATCCCGGCTTGCGCCCCTTGTGGCGCGATCAGATGTTGCCGCGCGACATTTCGGACGCGATGTGATCGGCCTGCCGGATCGCCAGCGCCACGATGGTCAGCGTCGGATTTTCCGCGGCCCCGGTCGTGAACTGCGAGCCATCCGAGACAAAGAGGTTCGGCACGTCGTGGCTTTGCCCCCAGCGGTTGACCACGCCGTCGCGCGGATTTTCGGACATCCGGTTTGTGCCCAGGTTGTGCGTTGACGGGTAGGGCGGCGTCGGCATCGACCGGGTGGCCCCCACCGCGTCGTACATCGCCATGCCCTGCTTGTAGGCATGATCGCGCATCGCCTTGTCGTTGGGGTGATCCGAATAATGCACATTCGCCACCGGCAGGCCGAACTGGTCCTTCACCTCCATGTTCAGCGTCACGCGGTTGGTTTCCTGCGGCATGTCCTCGCCCACGATCCACATGCCGGCCATGTTCTCGTAGTGATCCAGCGCGGTGGTGAATTCGCGGCCCCAGGCGCCGGGGTCGAGGAAGGCGGCCATGAACGGCAGACCCAGGCTCAGCGTCTCAAGCTCGTAGCCGCCGACGAAGCCACGGCTGGGATCATGCCGCGCCTCGTCCTGAACGATGCCCGCCATGGTGGTGCCGCGCCACATCTTCACCGGCTTGTCGAAGATCGCGTAGACCGACCCGGTCAGGTGCCGCATGTAGTTGCGCCCGACCTGTCCCGAGGAATTGCCAAGACCATCGGGGAACATGCTCGAGGCGGAGTTGAGCAGCAGCCGGGGCGATTCGAACGAGTTGCCCGCGACGGCCACGATCCGCGCCTTCTGCATCTGCAGGTTGCCGTCTGCGTCGAAATATTCGACGCCCGTGACCTTGCCTTCGTCATTGTGCAGGATGCGCGCGGCATGGGCCTTTTGACGCACCTCGAGGTTGCCGGTCGCCTCGCCGCGCGGAATGTCGGTATAGGCGGCGGACCACTTGGCACCCCACTTGCAGCCTTGGAAGCAGAACCCGGTCTGCTGGCAGGCCATGCGATCGTCGTAGTCGGACGAGTTGATCGCCATGCGCCCGGTATGCACCTCGCCGTACCCCAGCGCCTTGGCCCCCGCCTCGAACACCTTGAAGTTGTTGTTGCCCGGCAGGCCTGCGCGGTCGCCGGTGCGGGTCACGCCCAGCTTGGTTTCGGCCTTTTCGTACCAGGGCGCCATTTCGGCGGCGTCGATGGGCCAGTCGAGCAGGTTCGCGCCCTGCACGTCGCCATAGTTGGTCTTGGCCTTCCACTCATGCTCCTGAAACCGGAGGGACGCGCCCGCCCAGTGGGTGGTGGTGCCGCCGACGGCCTTGACGATCCAGGCGGGCAAGCCGCTGAAATCCTTGGCCACGCGCCAGTCGCCCGACGTGGTGCGCGGGTCGAGCCAGGCCAGCTGGCCAAAGCTTTCCCATTCGTCGTTGATGTAATCCTCGGGCAGGTACCGCCCGCCCGCTTCCAGCGCCACGACGCTCACGCCCTTTTGCGCCAGTTCGTTGGCCAACACACCGCCGCCTGCGCCCGTGCCGATGATGACGACCACGGAGTCGTCGTTGAGATCAAATGGTGCAGCCATTCGATTATCCTCCCTTAGCCCGGATCAGATCCAGGAAATGTCGTCAAAACCGCGATCGATGTAGCCGCCCAGCGAATAGGACTCGCCCTCGTAGCCGAAGATCGGCCAGACCGCCTTCTGGTTATAAAGCCCGGTCACCAGCCCGCCGCGGATGGTCTGGAAGAACTCGCTGTCCTCCATCCCGCGCAGCAGGTCGATGCGGTCACGCTCCCACAGCACGTCCAGATAGCGGCCATAGCCCTTGCCGCGCGCGGCGGCGTTCAGCGCCTCGATGCCTGCCTCCACGAAATCCACGCGCTGCGGGTCGTCGTAGCCCTTGACCGCGACGACGTAGTTTTCGTCCGGCACCTGGTCGTGCGGGTAGATGTCCCGCGCCATCTGAACGAGCGTCGCCATCGTGTCGGGCTTGAGCGCGTTCATCTCGGTCGCCCAGGCGGCGTCCTTCGCCGTCAGGTAACCGGCACCGACGACAAAGCTGGTGCCGGCGGTCACGCCGCGCGACAGCAGCTCGCGCCGCGTCATCCCGCGGGGGGTTTGGGTCTTGGTCATGGTTGGTGTCCTCCCTGTCTGACCAATGCGTCCGGGGCGCGCGGGCTCCTCCTCCCGCGCGCCCTGCTCACTTGAAGCGGCCGGACCGTTCCAGCACTTCGATCTGGTAGCCGTCCGGGTCGGCCACGAAAAAGAACCGCCCCACCAGCGTGCCGCCGGGGGCGAATTCCACCAGTTTGCGGGGGTTGAGGCCCTCGGCCTCGAACCGGGCGTGTTCGGCGTCAAGATCCTCGACCGACACCGCGAAATGACCGTAGCCGTTGCCCCGGTCGTAAGGTTCAGTGGTGCCCTTGTTCACCGTCAGCTCAAGCTCGAAGTCGGATTCGGCATTGCTGAGGTAGACCAGGGTGAAATCGTCGAAATCGAGCCGGTCCGCGACCTCGAGCCCGAAGGCGGTCTTGTAGAAAGCGACAGACCGGTCTTCGTCGAGAACCCGGATCATGCTGTGGATGGCTTTGGCCATTGCCCCTCCAAATCGGTGAAGTTTCCTTACCGATTCAGATTAGGACGGGGGCCGTACCCTGCGGGTAGTAGGGGGATACTACAGGGCCGGGCAATCCGCGCCCCGGCCCACAGGGGCCTATTCGGCGGCGACGACCATGGGGGCCGCAGGCGCGGCCTTGGCCATGTGAATAAGGCAGGTGGTGCGCAGCAGGGAGGTGAAGTTTTCCGGCTCGCCGCGCAATTCCAGCACCTCGGAATGCAGCTTGGACAAAAAACAGGGGGTCGAGATGCCCTCGGCCTCGGCGATTTCGTCGAGCGTGGCCCAAAAGGCGTTTTCCAGGCGGATGCTGGTGCTTTGCCCGTTGATCCGCAACCTGCGGGTGGTCGATTTATACCGGGCCGGATCCTGTCCGGCAAAAACCTGACACATGGCACACTCCTTTGTGGAAAGTGGCGGCTGACCGCGTCGGGGCCAGGCAGGAAAGATAGCCGGGCGGCGGTGCGCGAGTCAAAACCGCAAGCCTCGGCCTACGACCAAAGCAGTATGGCCCCCGCTCACTTTCCCGCGATGCAACGCGGCTGATACCCCCCTTTCCCCGGCGGTCCGACCGGCCTATGAGGGCGCGAAAAGGAGCCGCCGATGTCCCACGTCACCATGGTCCGCCACGGGCAGGCCAACAGCAGCGCCCGGGATGAAACCGGGTATGACCGGCTTAGCCCGCTGGGGCATGAGCAGGCGCGCTGGCTGGGGCACTATCTGCGCGACACCGGCGATGTCTTTGCCCGCGTCTATTGCGGCACGCTCAGGCGACATATGGAAACCGCCGCCGGGATCGACGCGCCCTGCGCGCAGGCGGTGGTCCGCGACCCGCGGCTGAACGAGCTGTCGTATTTCGACATGGCGCGGCTGGTGGAGGACCAGCACGGCTTGCCGATCCCCACCGACCGCGAAGGCTTCGTGCATCACCTGCCGCGGCTCTTCACCCTGTGGCGCGACGGGGCCATCGACGGCGCGCCGGAAAGCTTTGCCGCGTTCGAGGCGCGCGTTTCCGACGTGCTGCACGAACTGGCCGCCGGGCGGGGCCGGGCGCTGGTCGTGACCTCGGGCGGGGTGATCGCCATGGCGATGCGGGTGGCGATGTCCCTGGACATTCCGGCGCTGGCGCATGCGAGCCTGGCGATCCGCAACACCTCTCTGCACCGGTTCCAGCCGCTGGCCACGGGCCTCGCGCTCACGCAATTCAACGCCACACCGCATCTCGACCTGCCGGACCGCCACCATGCCCAGACCCATATTTGACCCCTCTTTCCCTGCCGCGGCGCCTGCGCTAGCGTGGCCGCAACGACGGGGGATCACATGACACATCTGTGGGTGCGCGCCGAACAGCGCCCGAACGAAGAACGCGTTGGCATCACGCCCGACGGCGTGCGCGCGCTGATCGCCAAGGGCTTTGCCGTGACGGTCGAAGAGAGCGGCACCCGCGCCATCCCGATCGACGGCTACCGCGCCGCAGGTGCGCAGATCGCCGCCGCGGAAAGCTGGCCCGACGCGCCGCGGGACGCGATCATCTTCGGCCTAAAGGAACTGCCCGAGGATGGCACGCCGCTGGTGCACCGCCACATCATGTTCGGCCATGCCTACAAGGGCCAGCCCGCCGGGCAACGCCTGCTGGCACGGTTCAGGGCAGGCGGCGGCACGCTCTACGATCTGGAATACCTCACCGACCAGGATGGCCGCCGCGTCGCCGCCTTTGGCTACTGGGCGGGCTATGCCGGTGCGGCTGTGGCGCTGAAATGCTGGATCGCGCAGCAGCAGGGCGGCGTTTGCGGGCCGGTGTCGACCTACCCCAGCTCCTCGGCCTTGCTGGCCGATCTGCAGACCCAACTTGTGGGCCTGGGCACGCATCGCCCGCGCGCAATGGTGATCGGCGCGCTGGGGCGTGTGGGCACCGGGGCGACGGACCTTTGCACCGCGATGGGGGTCGCCGTCACGCAGTGGGACATGGCGGAAACCGCCCATGGCGGCCCCTTCCCCGAGGTGCTGGAGCACGAGATTTTCCTCAACTGCATCCTGGCGCGGCCCGGCACGCCGGTCTTCGTGCCCGCCAGCGCAACCGATGCGCCCCGCGCACTGTGCGTCATCGGCGATATCGCCTGCGACCCGGACAGCGATTTTTCGCCCGTCAAGGTCTATGACCGCACCACCGACTGGGCCGCCCCGGCACTGCGCGTGCATGACACACCGCCGCTGGATGTGACGGCCATCGACAACCTGCCGTCGCTGCTGCCGGTGGAATCCTCGGAAGACTACGCCGCCCAGCTGCTGCCGTCGCTTCTGACGCTGGACACGCTGGACACCGGCGTCTGGGGCCGGGCAAAAACACATTTCAACGACCACATCGGGAAGGCACAGACATGACAATTCACTGGTGCGGCACCGGGCTTTCTGCGGTGCCCGGCCTGCGGCGGCTGATCGGCGAAGGGCACGAGGTCACGGTCTGGAACCGGACGCTCGACAAGGCCGAGGATGCGGTCGGCGACCTGACCCAGCGCCTGCATGAATTCGAGATGGAGGCGCTGTCTGCCGAGGTTCAGCAGGGCGATGTCATCGTGTCGATGCTGCCCGCGGATTTCCACGTTTCGCTGGCTGAGCTTGCGATTTCCAAGGGCGCGCATTTCGTCAGTTCGTCCTACATCTCGCCCGAGATGCGGTCGCTGCATGCGCGCGCGCAGCTGAAAGGTCTGTGCCTGGTGAACGAGGTGGGGCTGGATCCGGGCATCGACCACCTGATGGCACATCACCTGGTGGCGAGCTACCGCAGTTCGGACGCCTACGCGGCCGGCAATGCGCTCTCGTTCACCTCCTACTGCGGCGGGCTGCCGAAACATCCCAACGCGTTTCGCTACAAGTTCAGCTGGGCGCCGGTGGGCGTGCTCAAGGCGCTGCGCTCGCCGTCCCGGTCGATCCGGCAGTTTTCCGAACTGAACGTGGCGCGGCCCTGGGATGCGCTGGGGCGGTATGATGCGCCGCTGCCCACCCCCGAAACGTTCGAGGTTTATCCCAACCGCGATTCCCTGCCCTTCATCGAAGAATATCATTTCGACCCGACCTGGAAGATCAAGGATTTCGTGCGCGGCACGCTGCGGCTCAATGGCTGGGCCGAGGCCTGGGCGGATGTCTTCCGCACCGTCGAGACGGCGGACGATGCCGAGTTGACGGCGCTGGCACAGTCCCTGCTGGCCGAGAATGCCTATGGCGAGGACGAGCCTGACCGGGTGGTCCTGTGCGTGTCGCTTCTGGCCGAGCACGAAGGCCGCGCGGTCTGGCACCAGACCTATGTGATGGATGCCTGGGGCGACGCGCGCGGATCGGCAATGGCGCGGCTGGTGTCGAACCCGGTGGCGCTGGCGGTCAACGCGGTCATGCTGCGCCAGATCCCGCCCGGCGTGTCAGCGGCCCCGTCGGACCCCAAGCTGGTGGAACCGTGGCTTGAGGAAGTCGGCACGCTGGCGCAGCATTTGATGGTGGTCGACCACCTGGCGTGACGGCGACACCCTTGTCGCGGTGACTGCTGGGGCCCTCCCCCGGCACGGCCCTTGCCGAATGTGTCGAAGTGGTTTGCCGCTTCGAGCCCATTTTGTCGATTACTGCAGTTTGTTTCAATGTCAGCTTTTCAGAAGGGCCTTGCTTTCCATGAGAAGTGCATCCCGCAATGTTCAGCCGACCTGACGTCTACAATAGTCGATAGCATCCCGGAAGGTATCAGTAAGCGCTGTGCGTTCCGCCGGAGAGCTTGAGGGTACGCGAAAATACAGTGATTTCGGCACATAATCAATTTGGCACATGTCACCTCCCGAGCATCGTTGACCAAAGCGCTTTCGAAACCACCGACGCTTGGAACTTGATGGGTTATCAACCCGGTAGATCGCCGTCGCCTTTTCCTCTGTCACAAAATAGCTGAATCCTGCCCCGTCATCTTCCTTCCCTGGGGTAAGGAAGAAAACCGAATTGTTTCCATGAAGAGCCGGAAGAGAAACTGTTGTGCTTGTTGAAATGATAGACCGATCCGGAGCAAGCCGAAGCGTTTCGACCGTGAGAGTGCAGTTGGAGACACTGGCTTGTGTGATATCCACCTCTGGCTTCTCAGCCTCATGGTTGATCAACCAAATGAGCTTCGTTATGGGATCTTCAGATTCAGAATAAGCAGTTGAATTACCAACCAAAAACATGCCAGCGATGCACGCTGTCAGTATGATCGTAAAGTACCGCTGGGACATGTCGGACCTAACTTAGTCATTTGACATTTAGTGCAACGTTGGCGTTTCACGGAATCAGTATAGCCAGTTTCCAAAAAAGCAGCCATTCAAACTGGCGGACGCAATGGCGGGAAAGTCCGCACTGCCGACCTTGCAGCCACCCCTTCTGCACCACGATATCTCCTACATGATAACCGGCTGCTCTCAGCCCTCTCCCAGCTTCGGGGCGGCACGGTCCAGCACCAGATCCGCATCCGAAAACCGGAACGGACCGCGCACGCCGGGCACGCCTTCGGGGGCGATCTGCATGCCGCGGGCCTGCACCTGCGGGTCGGCCATCACCTCGGCCATGTCGTTGATCGGACCGGCGGGGACGCCTTGCGCCTCGCAGGCGGCCAGAAGGTCGGCTTTGGTGCGCTGCAAGGTCGCCTCGGTCAGGCGGCGGATCATCTCGGGCCGGTTGGCGACGCGGTCGGCATTGGTGAGGTAATCGGGATCGGTGGCCATGTCGTCCAGATCAAGCAAGGCGCACAGCCGCCGGTACTGCGCGTCGTTGCCGGTGGCGATGATGATGAACCCGTCGGCGCAGTCGAAGACCTGGTAGGGCGTGAGGTTGGGATGATAATTGCCAGTCCGCCCCGGCGGCGTGCCGGTGGCGAGATAGTTCATCGCCTGATTGGCGGTCGCGGACACGGCGCAATCCAGCAACGCCATGTCGATATGCTGGCCGCGCCCTGTGGCATGGCGCTGGTGCACGGCGGCAAGGATCGCCGTCACCGAATAAAGCCCTGTGAACAGATCCGTCACCGCCACACCCGCGCGCTGCGGCTGGCCGTCGGGATCGCCGGTGATCGACATCAGCCCCGACATGCCCTGAATGATATAGTCGTAGCCCGCGCGGTGCGCATAAGGCCCATCCTGCCCGAAGCCGGTGATCGAACAATAGATAAGCCCGGGGTTCAGCGCCGACAGGCTGGCGTAGTCCATGCCGTATTTCGCCAGTCCGCCGACCTTGAAATTCTCGATCAGGATATCGGCATCGGCCACCAGATCGCGCATCCTGGCCTGGCCTTCGGGGCTGGCCAGATCGACCGTCATCGAGGATTTGCCGCGATTGCACGAATGGAAATAGGCTGCCGAGCGGTCGCCGTCGTGGTCGATGAAGGGCGGCCCCCAGCGGCGGGTGTCATCGCCTTGGGGTGCCTCGACCTTGATGACCTCGGCGCCCAGATCGGCAAGCGTCTGACCGGCCCAGGGGCCGGCCAGGATACGCGCCAGTTCGATGACCTTGAGACCGGCCAGCGGACCGGCCGGGGCCGATACGGGCATCAGTCCAGCTTTTCGTCCAGGATGGCCGAAAAGTCGGCGTAGTTCATGTTCGAATACTTCTGGCCGTCGATGATGAAGGTCGGCGTCGACTGCACGTCGTCGGCGGTGGCGTTTTCCTGATACCAGGCCACCAGCGTGCGCAGCTTGTCGCCATCGGTCAGGCAGCTTTCCAGCTGATCCTTGTCGAGCCCGGCAATCAGGCCGATCTTGCGCAGTTCGTCCGCAATGGCGCCATCGGCCCCGGCGCGGACCCATTCGGACTGGCCCTTGTAGATCAGGTCGGTGATGCCGAAGAATTTCGACGGTTCGCAGCGCGCGATCATCGACGCCCACATGCCATACTTGTCGAAATAGACCTCGCGGTAGGTGAACTTGATCTTGCCGGTGTCAATGTAGTTCGCCTTGAGCTGATCGTAGACCGTGCTGTGGAAGGTCGCACAGTGCGGGCAGGTGAAAGAGGCGTATTCGATCACCTCGACCGGGGCATCCTCTTGACCCAGAACCATGTCCTGCACGGTGCTGGTATCGACCTCGGCCTCTTGCGCGTTTGCGGCGCCCGAAGGCAACTCTGCCGGGGTGGTGCCGGAGTTCTGACTGATCCACAGGCCCCCGCCCGCGATAAGGGCGATGGCGAGCGCGGCGACGGCGATCATACGGTTCATGCTTCTACCTCTGTTCGTTTTGCCAAGCCACGGTAACGGCTCAGCCTTTGGCTTTGGATATGACGTTTGTGGCCAGACGTTCAAGCGCTGCGCGCAATCCGTCGTCGCTGACGCCCTTTGCGGTTTCGCGCGCCCGGCTGACCACTTCGGGCGGCGGGGCCGTGTCCGCCGCCGCCTTCGGGCGGTGTTCGAACGACACCCTGCCTTCGGAAAATCCGGTGGCGGCGGTCTGGGTCACGCGCACCCGGGCGATGGCGTTGTAGCCGTAGACGGCGTTGACCTTGGCGCGGATCTGTTCCTTCTGCATCTCGAGCATCGGGGCCTGCGCGCCGGTGGTAAGCAGGGTCAGCGTGGCTCCGAACCCGCCCTTGGCATAGCTGATATCGACCGGCCGGCTGATCGCGGCCACATCCTCGCCCGCGATTTCCGGCCAATGAGTCAGCACCCGGGATTGCGCAAAACCGCGGCTTTCGCTGGCACGCCGGATCTGGCCCTGCAACAGGCTGGATGTGCGGGCAAAACCCTTCTTGTTGCGTGGTCGCTGGCTCATGCCTTGAATCCCTGTGACGCTTTCTATTCTAAAGGGCGCAGCCTTCCGCGACCAGCCCGAACCGCAGCCCGCCGATCAACAAGGAGTAACCCGTGCGTGATCCCGCCGACCCCGCCGACCTGCTGGACTGGTACGACCGGCATGCGCGCGTCATGCCCTGGCGTGTCGGTCCGCAGGACCGGCGAAACGGGGTGCGGCCCGATCCCTACCGGGTCTGGCTGTCCGAGATCATGCTGCAGCAGACGACCGTCGCGGCGGTGCGCGACTACTTCGTCAAGTTCACCACGCTCTGGCCCCGGGTGACCGACCTGGCCGCGGCCGCGGATGCCGACGTGATGGCGGCCTGGGCGGGCCTGGGATACTACGCCCGCGCCCGCAACTTGCTGAAATGCGCGCGGGTCGTGGCCAGCGATCACGGCGGCCGGTTTCCCGAGAACCATGACCAGCTTTTGACGCTGCCGGGCATCGGCCCATATACCGCCGCCGCGATCAGCGCCATCGCCTTCGACGCCCCCGAAACCGTGGTCGACGGCAATGTCGAGCGGGTGATGGCGCGGCTTTACGACGAACACACGCCCCTGCCCGCGGCCAAGCCGATCCTGACCGATCATGCCCGCGCCCTGACGCCGCAGCACCGCCCCGGCGACTATGCCCAGGCGGTGATGGACCTGGGTGCCACCATCTGCACGCCGCGCAAGCCGGCCTGCGGGCTGTGCCCGTGGCGGTCCTCCTGCGTGGCCTGGGCCAACGGCACCGCGGCAGAACTGCCGCGCAAGTCGCCCAAGAAGAAAAAACCGACCAGGCTCGGGATCGCCTATCTCGCCCGGCGGGTCGACGGGGCGTGGCTGCTGGAAACCCGGCCCGAAAAGGGCCTGCTGGGGGGCATGCTGGGATGGCCGGGATCCGATTGGAGCGATGCGCCCGAAGACGCCCCGCCGATCCGCGCCGAATGGCGCGAGCTGAGCGAAGAGGCCCGCCACACCTTCACGCATTTCCACCTGCGCCTGCGGGTGCGCACGGCGCTTGTCCCGATGGACCGCGAACCCCAGCGCGGCACCTTCCGCCCGGCCGAGGATTTCAGTCCCGCGGACCTGCCCACGGTGATGCGCAAGGCCTTTGACCTGGCGCATCCCGCGAAGTGAGGTCGTTCCCCCGCACCTGGGCCGCGATTACCCCCTTTTCTGCGCAGCACCGCCGCAATTCCGCCGCCTGCCTGCGCTAGGACCACCGCACGTGACGTCCCTGTTGGCGCGGCTGCGCTGTGGGTGTAGATTCTCGCGAAACCAAGTGAGGCATGCCAGATGGCCGAGCAGTCCGTCCCGCACTCCCGACCGCTTTCCCACTTTGCCGCGGCGCTGCCGTTCTGGCTGTCGCTGGCGCTTGTTCCGCTGGTCTGGGTCGGCGCGGTTCAGGGCGGCTGGTGGGTGCTGCTCCCGGTCGCGGCGACCTGGTATCTCTTTTCGGCGCTCGACGCGGCGCTTGGCCTCAACCTCGACAATGCCGATCCGCAGACCGGCGAGGACCAGCTTTTCTGGTACAAGCTCGTCACGCTGGTCTGGGTACCGCTGCAGTTCGTGTCGCTTTTCGGGCTGATCTGGTACATGGGCCGGGCCGAGCATCTGACCGGATGGGAACGCTTCGGGGTCTTCTTCGGGACCGGCGTGATGACCGGCACGATCGGCATCAACTATGCGCACGAGCTGATGCATCAGAAAAACCGGCTGGAACGTGGGCTGGCGGACCTGCTGCTGGCGATGGTGCTTTATTCGCATTTCCGGTCGGAACACCTGCTGGTGCATCATCGCTATGTGGGCACCCCGCGCGATCCGGTGACGGCACGCTACAACGAGGGATTTCACCGGTTTTACCCCCGGGTACTGCGGCAATCCCTGGCGTCGGCCTTCCGGGCCGAGGCGGCGATGCTGGCGCGCCGGGGCCGGGCGTGGCACCACCTGTCCAACCCCTTCTGGAAATACGCCGCACTGCAGCTGCTGATGCTGGCGCTGGCTTTCGGCCTGGGCGGCTGGACGGGCCTGCTGTTCTTCGTCGTGCAGGCCGGTGTCGCGATCTGGCAGCTTGAGCTTGTGAACTACGTCGAACACTACGGGCTGACGCGGAAATACCTGGGTGACGGCAAGTATGAACACGTGCTGCCCCGGCATTCCTGGAATGCGGCGCATACCGCGTCGAACTGGCTGTTGATCAACCTGCAACGACATTCGGATCATCACTACAAGCCCGACCGCCGCTTTCCGCTGTTGCAAACCTACCCGGACCGCGAGGCGCCGCAGCTGCCCTACGGCTATCCGGTCATGACCATGGCCGCGATGGTGCCGCCGCTCTGGCGGCGGCTGATGAACCCGCGCGTGCGGCAATGGCGCCGCACCTACTATCCCGAGATCACCGACTGGACGCCGTACAACACCGCGCAGGTCCCCGGCGAAGACGCCCGCCAGGGCGGATAAGCCGCTCCTCAACTCGGTGCGGAGGTTCCTCGCAGCGCGGGCAGGCCGACGCCGGTGCTGTCGAACCCGCCATCGGCGGCCAGAACCTGCCCGGTCACATAAGACGCCTTGTCCGAACACAGGAAGGTGATCACCTCGGCCAGCTCCCGCTCGGACCCGTAGCGGTTGAGCGGGATGGCATCGTGATAGGCGTCGATGATCTCTTGCGTATGCACCGCCATCGCCAGCTTGGTGCGCACCGGCCCCGGGCAGACGCAATTCGCCCGGATGCCGTATTCGCCCAGCTCCGCCGCCTGCTGCTTGGTCAGCTGGATCACCGCCGCCTTCGACGTCCCATAGGCCACCCGCAGCGTCGAGGCGCGCAGGCCGCTGATCGAGGCGATGTTCAGAATCGCGCCGCGCGTTTCCTTCAGCGCCGGGGTCAGCGCCTGCGAACACAGGAACACACCATCAAGGTTGGTCTCCATCACCCGCCGCCATTTGGCGAAATCGGTCTCCTCGATCGGGCCGAACTCGGCCACGCCCGCGTTGTTGACCAGCGCATCGACCCGTCCGGCCCAGGCCAGCGCATCGCGTGTCATGGCCGTCACATCCTCAGGCACCGACACGTCGCGCACCAGCGGCGTCACGCTTTGCCGGATGCCCGCCGCCTCCTCCAGCGCGGCGCCGTCGCGATCGACCATGACCACGCGCCAGCCCATTTCCAGAAAAAGATCCGTCGTCGCGAGCCCGATCCCCCGCGCCGCACCGGTCACCACTGCCGTCTTCTGATCCATATCGTCCCCTCCACCTGCCCGGCCTTTTGACACGGCCTGTCGGAAGGGAAAAGATCAGACGCGCATCAGATCCGGCACATCCCCGGTCAACCCCGCCGCCTCGCGGATAAAGGCGCGGCGCAGCGCGGGCGCCGATTGCACCGCCCGCATGCCCAGATCGCGCAGCCCCCGCAGCAACGCCCGATCGTTCGAGAAGATGCGGTTGAAGACATCGGTCGCCAGCGCCAGCGTCGCAGTGTCGAACCGCCGCCAGACCTCGTAGCGCGCCAGCACCTGCGGGCTCGCGATATCCTCGCCCCGCCGCCCCGCATGCGCCAGCACATGCACCAGAGCCGCCACGTCGCGCAGCCCGGCATTCAGCCCCTGTCCCGCGATCGGATGCACCCCATGCGCCGCATCGCCCACCAGCGCCAGACGCTCGGCCACGAACCGATCCGCCAGACTCAGCCCAAGCGGATAGCTGAACCGCGCCCCGGCCAGGTCAATGTCGCCCAGGAAATCTCCGAACCGCGGGCGCAACACCTGCAGATACGCCGCTGCGTCCAGCGCGTTGATGTCCTCGGCCAGCCCCCTGCGTTCGCTCCAGACGATGGAGGACCGGTTGCCGGTCAGCGGCAGGATGGCCAGCGGCCCCGACGGCAGGAAAAGCTGATGCGCGGTACCGTTGTGCGGCCGCTCATGCGCGATGGCGCAGACCAGCGCCGTCTGGTCATAGCCCCAGTGCAGCCGCCCGATTCCAGCCCTTTCGCGGGTGCCAGACGCCCGTCCGTCCGCGCCGACGATCAGCCGCCCGCGCAGGACCTTGCCCGAGGCCAGCGTGACCGAGGCACTCCGCGCCTCCACGCTTTGCGCCACGACCGTCTCGGGCGCCAGGTGCGTGATCCGGTCCGACGCCGCCATGGCCGCCAGCAGAACTCCGCGCAGATGCCGGTCTTCGACCATGAAGCCCATCGGGCCTTCCTCGATCTCGGCATGATCGAAATGCAGCCCCAGAAAGGCCGCACCGTCGCCCACGCGCCCGTCGGTCACCTTGATTTCGAGCATCGGCTGGGCCGCCGCCTCCAGCCGCGGCCAAAGCCCAAGCCGCGCCAGCATCCGCTGCGACGCCAGCGCCAGCGCGTAGGATCGTCCGTCAAAGGCCGGATCGGCGCGCGCCTCGCCCGGCAGCGCGTCGATCACGGTCACATCCAGCCCTGCCTTCGCGAGGCCAAGCGCCAATGCCGCGCCGTTCAATCCGCCGCCCACGACGATGATGTCGGTCATGTCCTTCATGCCGCGCAATATGACCGCCCGGCCCGGATTGTCCATGCGCCCCACTGCCGCTGGCCCCCCTTTCCCGCCCCCCGCTCTTGCACTAGCCTCGCAGCGAAACCGACAGGAGGCCCGCATGACCGACCCGACCCGCCAGAGCGCCGCAAGCCTGGGCCGTGCCATCGGCGCGGGCAAGATCGACCCGGTCGACCTGACCGAGGCGTTCCTGGACACCATCGACAGCCACCCTCACGCCAGCCGCATCTATGCGCGCACCACGCCAGACCGCGCCCGGGCCGAGGCCCGCGCCGCCGCCCTTCGGGCCAAGCGCGGCCAAAGGCTGTCGCCGCTCGACGGGGTGCCGGTCAGCTGGAAGGATCTCTTCGACACCGCCGGTGTCGCGACCGAGGCCGGCTCGGCCCTGCTGAGCGGCCGCACCCCGGACCGCGACGCGCCGGTGTTGGCCCGGGCCACCGCCATGGGCCTGGTGTGCCTTGGCAAGACCCATATGTCGGAACTGGCCTTCTCCGGCCTCGGCCTCAACCCGGTCACCGCCACCCCGCCCTGCGTCAACGACGAAAACGCGGTGGCCGGCGGTTCCTCGTCGGGGGCGGCCACCTCGGTCGCCTTCGGGCTGGCCGCCGCCGCCGTGGGGTCGGACACCGGCGGTTCCGTGCGCATTCCCGCCGCCTGGAACGACCTCGTCGGCCTCAAGACCACCGCCGGGCGCCTGCCGCTTTCGGGCACCGTGCCGCTGGCCGCCCGGTTCGACACCATCGGCCCGCTCTGCCGCACGGTCGAGGATGCCGCCCTCATGCTCGCCGCCCTCGAAGCCGGCGCACCGATCGACACGCGCCAGTGCCCGCCCCTGAAAGGCCGCCGGTTCGCCGCGCTGCAGACGCTTGTGCATGACGACATCCGGCCCGCCCCCGCCGCCGCCTATGCCGCCGCCATCGACCGGCTGCGCGACGCGGGCGCGGTGATCGAAAAGATCGCCTTCCCCGAACTCACCGGCCCGATGGGCGATTCCGGCATCCTCTACACGACCGAAGCCTGGGGGACCTGGTCGCACGCGATCACCGCCCAGCCGGACCTCATGTTCGCACCGATCCGAGAACGCTTCGAAGGCGGCAAACAGGTCTCGGGGGCGGATTATGTCGCGGCCTGGCGGCGGCTCGACGCGGTGCGTGCGCTCTGGCACGAGCGTACCGCCGGGTTCGACGCGGTGCTCTGCCCCTCGGCCCCCAACATGCCACCGCAGATCGACAAGCTGATGGAGCAGGGCGACTATTACGTCACCGAAAACCTTCTCACGCTGCGCAACACCCGGGTCGGCAACCTCATGGGGGTCTGCGCCTTGACCCTGCCCACCGCGACGCCATCCTGCGGGCTGCAGGTCCTGGGCTCTTCCATGGCCGAGGAACGCCTGCTGCGGCTCGGCCTCTCGATCGAAGCAGCCTTGACGCACTAGGCGCGCCCGCCCCCTTCTTCTTGGCAAAATATCTCCAGAGAGCACGAGAGACAGCGTCTCTCGTATCGCCCCGCGGGCGATCCCCCCGGGGCCGCACCTTGACACCCGTGCCCGCCCCCCGCATGAAGCGCGCGACATCAGCGCAAAGGGCACCCCATGGCTTCCGAACCCAAAAAGGGCAACGCGATCATCGAGACGATCAAGACCGTGGTCTACGCCCTTCTGATCGCCGGGATCTTCCGCACCCTGTTCTTTCAGCCGTTCTGGATTCCCTCCGGCTCGATGAAGAACACGCTGCTGATCGGCGATTTCCTGTTCGTGAACAAGATGGCCTACGGCTATTCCTATGCGTCCTGCCCGACGGTCTTCATCCCGCAGATCGGCATCAACATCGACGCCGCCGACATCTGCGGATTCCTCGACGGCGACAATTCCCGCATCCTGGGGGGCGAACCGCAGCGCGGCGACGTCGTGGTCTTCCGCCACCCGGTCACCGGGCGCGACTTCATCAAGCGGCTGATCGGCCTGCCCGGCGAAACCATCCAGGTCCGGGATTCGGTACTCTACATCAACGGCGCACCGGTAGAGTTGACGCCCGACGGTACCTTCGAAGAGGTGGCCGAACCGCAGGGGCCGCAGGCCCTGCGCCCGCGCTGCGCCAACGGTCCCGTCGGCGACGGCGGCATCTGCGTCAAGGACCAGTTCATCGAAACCCTGCCCAACGGCGTCAGCCACCCGATCCTCAACATCGGGCTGCAGGGATCGGACAACACGCCGGTCTACACCGTGCCTGAGGGGCATTATTTCTTCATGGGCGACAACCGCGACAATTCTTCGGACAGCCGCGTGCCGTCGGTCGCGGGCGGCGTCGGTTTCGTGCCGTATGAAAACATCGTCGGTCGCGCCGACCGGATCATGTTCTCGTCTGCCGGGCGGTCGATGCTCTATTTCTGGACCTGGCGGCCGGATCGCTTCTTCAAGGGGATCGAGTGAAGCTTTCCGCCGATCTCAAGGCGCTTCAGACGCGCATCGGGCATGACTTCAAGCGGCCCGAGCTTGTCCTGCGCGCGGTGACCCATTCGTCGATGTCGGGGCCCAACCGCGATGACAACCAGCGGCTCGAGTTTCTGGGCGACCGGGTGCTGGGCCTGGTGATGGCCGAGGCGCTGCTGGCCGCCGACCGCGCCGCCGCCGAGGGGCTGCTGGCGCCGCGCTTCAACGCGCTGGTGCGCAAGGAAACCTGCGCCGAGGTCGCCCGCCAGATCGATCTTGGCGCGGCGCTGAAACTGGGGCGGTCGGAAATGCTGTCGGGCGGGCGCCGGAAAGAGGCGCTCCTGGGCGACGCGATGGAGGCGGTGATCGCTGCGGTCTATCTCGACGCGGGCTTTGACGCCGCCAAGGCGATGATCCTGCGGCTTTGGGGGGAGCGTATCCACACCGTCGAAGAGGACAGCCGCGACGCCAAGACCGCGTTGCAGGAATGGGCCCAGGCGCGCGGCCAGCAACCGCCCAGCTACACCGAAACCGCCCGCTCCGGCCCCGATCACGCGCCGGTCTTCACAATCCGCGCCACCCTGGCCGACGGCCAGCATGCCGAAGCTACCGCCGGATCCAAGCGCGCTGCCGAACAGGCCGCCGCCCGCGCGCTGCTGGATCGCCTTTCAGACGGCGCATCGTGACAGACAACCTGCGCGGCAGCGCCTTCATGGTGCTTGCGATGCTGGGCTTCGCACTGGAAGACGCGTTCTTCAAATCCGCCACCGGCCTTGGCAGCGTCAGTCCCGGCGTGGGCACTGTCATGTTCGGGCTGCTGGCGTTCACGATCTTCGCCGGAATCGCGCGCGCCAAGCAGATCCCGCTCTGGCATCCGGCCTATCTGCAGCGCGGCCTGCTGATCCGCACGGGGTTCGAGATCTGCGGCAGGCTCTTTTTCGCGCTGGCGCTGGCCTACACACCGCTCTCGACGACCTCTGCCATCCTGCAGGCCGCGCCGCTGGTGGTGACGCTGGGGGCGGTGCTGGTGCTGGGCGAAACCGTGGGGCCGCGCCGCTGGGCGGCGATGGCGGTGGGGTTCGCAGGTGTGCTGATGATCCTGCGGCCCACCCCGTCGGGCTTCGAGGCAAGCGCAATCTTCGCGGTGCTGGGCATGATCGGGTTCGCCGGGCGCGATCTGGCCACCCGCACCAGCCCCGCGCAGGTCCACAGCGCGCAGCTTGGCCTGCTGGGCTTTGCGGTGGTGACCCTGGCAGGCGCGATCATCATTCTTTTCGAAGCCGGGCCACCCGCACTGCCCGGTGCCGATGCCGCGCTGCGGATCTGCGGCACGGCGTTCTGCGGCGTGCTGGGCTATTCGGCGCTGACCCGCGCGATGCGCACCGGAGAGGTATCGGTCGTCGCCCCGTTCCGCTACAGCCGCCTGATTTTTGCGCTGATCATCGCGGTGGCCATCTTCGGCGAACGGCCCGACGCAATGACCCTTGCCGGGGCTGCGCTGATCGTCGTATCGGGCGGCTACACCCTGCTGCGCAGCCGACCCGAAAGACGACTTCCATGACCGACGCCACCGCCCCCCGCCTTGCCGATTGTCCGAACTGGATCTACCTGCTGCGCGAATTCGAAAGCCTCTATCGCCACGGCTCTGCCGGGGGCAGCAAGGCGATCCGCAGCCACCGCAAGCGGGTGCGCGAAACGCTGACATCGGTGATCGACGGCAACCCCGCCATGCGCCAGCGGGCACCGGTGCTCAAGCCGGTGACCGCCCATCTCGACCGGGCGCTTGATCTGGCTGAACGCGACGTGCTGGCCGGGCTGGGGCGCGCGCTGGCGCGGGTCCGGCAGGATCTGACCTGGGAATGGGGCTATGAAAAGATGCCCCGCGCGCTGGAACGCAAATACGCCTATTGCGAGGTTCTGGGACCGCAGGGGCCGGTCTTTTCGGAACGGCTGGTGCTGGGCTTCGTGCTCTTTGCGCCGAAAACCACCTATCCCCAGCACAGCCACAAGGAGATCGAGGAAAGCTATATCTCGGTGGCCGGGGCCTGGTCGGAAAACGACAGCGCGGTCTTTGCACCGGGATCGCTGATCCTCAACCGCTCTGAGCACGAGCACCGCATCACCACGGGCGAACGTGAACCCTGCCTGCTGGCCTATGCCTGGGTCGGCAGCAGCGACCGGCTGGCCGCCCCCGGCATGAAACTCAGCTACCGCCGCAAATCCGCGCCAGCGGTCTGACCGGCCTTCGGACACGGCCTGACAATCCCTCTCTGGCCCTTGGCCGCGAATTCGCCTATAGCCGCAGACTTGCAACCGTCCACAGGTCCCCAAATGCCCACACGCGCCGGATTCGTCGCCCTGATCGGAGAGCCCAATGCGGGCAAATCCACCCTCACCAACCGCATGGTGGGGGCCAAGGTGTCGATCGTCACCCACAAGGTCCAGACCACCCGCGCGCGCATCCGCGGCGTCGCCATCGAAGGCGACACGCAGATCGTCTTTGTCGACACGCCCGGGCTCTTCGCGCCCAAGCGCCGCCTCGACCGCGCCATGGTTGCCGCAGCCTGGTCAGGCGCATCCGACGCCGACGTCGTCGTGCTGCTGATCGAGGCGCACCGCGGGGTCACCGCAGGCGTCAAGAACATCCTCGACGGGCTGCAGGATATCGGCAAGGGCCGGAAGATCGCGCTGGCCATCAACAAGATCGACCGCGTCAAGGCCGAGGCGCTGCTGGCACTGAGCCAGGAGATGAACGAGGCCTATCCCTTTGCCCGCACCTTCATGATTTCCGCTGAAAAGGGCCACGGGGTAGACGACCTGCGCGCATGGCTGGCCGGTGAACTGCCCGAAGGGCCGTGGCTTTATCCCGAGGATCAGATCGCCGATCTGCCCATGCGGATGATCGCGGCTGAAATGACCCGTGAAAAGCTGACGCTGCGGCTGCACCAGGAACTGCCCTACCAGTTGACGGTGGAGACCGAGAATTGGGAAGAACGCGCCGACGGCACCGCCCGGATCGACCAGGTGGTGTACGTCGCGCGCGAAGGGCACAAGGGCATCCTGCTGGGGCATCGCGGCGAGACCATCAAGGCCGTGTCCAAAGCGTCGCGCGAAGAGCTCGAAGAGTTTCTGGGCCGCCGCGTGCACCTTTTCCTGCAGGTCAAGGTGCGGGAAAAATGGCTCGAGGAATCCGAGCGCTACTCGGAAATGGGCCTGAATTTCAAGGACGGAAATGCCTGAGCCGCGGCTGGCTGCGGGTTTCTGGGTTCAGGCCTATCTACGCCGCCTGTCGTTGCACGACATCCCCGCCTTCGTCACCGCCCATGGCGACGACACGGCGGGCGCGGCTCTGATCAAGCTGAACACGCTGGACGGGCAGGCCCGTGCCTATACCCGGATGTTCGATCTCGCGACCGGGGCGCAGATCTGGACCGAACTGACCGGCGGGGAGGAGGCCGAGGTCGATGCCGCCATCGCCCGCCAGCGCAGCTTTGATTCCGATCTGTGGGTCATTGAGGTCGAGGATCGGCAGGGGCGTCACCTGCTGGACGAGGACGGTCTGAGCTGAGCCGACGCGCCAGCGCCACCATCCCCAGACCCAGAAGCCAGAACGTCACTCCAAGCCCGAGGATCCAGAGCGCCACCTGGTCCCAGCCGATCCGCGGCGGGTCGATGAAGAAATAGGGATGCCGCCCGTCAACCTCTCCGCGCAAAAGAGCGTAAGCGAGGTAGAACGCAGGCCAGCCCAGCCACCAGACCGCGTGGATGCGGCGCAGCCCCATCTTGGGCGCAAAGGCCCACCACCAAAGCGCCAGGGCGCCCGGCACCGCCGAATGCATGCCCTGATCGGTCCACCAGCGCAGGCCCGAAAGGTCGCGCGACAGGATGCCGTGATAGACCAGCGCCACGATCCCCATCCACAGCGTCAGCCCCGCCGCCCATCCCGCCGGGATGCGCCAGCCCGCCGCCACCGCGGTCAGCGCCGCAGCCACCAGGCCGTTGGTCAGGATGGTGAAATACCGCCCCGTGCGCCAAAGCTCCTGCCAGAGTGTCCAATGCGGCCGCCGGTCCAGCCCGACCTGCACATGCATCACCAGAACGGCCCAGGCCAAAAGGGCGATCAGGGCGGCGAAACTGCGGGCACTCATAGACATGGGGCTTAGATGGGGCACGCGCTGACGCGAGACAACCCCACCCCGGCGCTGCCGTTGCGGCCGCCCCTAGCGGTCCGGGCCGATGCCGTCCTCGGGGTTCCAGTCGACGTCGTAAGCCTCTTTGACGTGGCGCTGGAAATAGTCGCGGAAGGGCGCGAAACCGGTCGCGACCTTGGCAACCTCGCCCCGGCCCATGACCAGCACCTGCGTATCCTCCAGCGCGCGGACGGTACCGGTGCGGCGGGTTTTGCCAAAGATGACCCTGTCGCCGAAGATCTCTCCGGGGCCGATGCGGCTGACGGTTTCGGCGCCTGTCTCGGGATCGGCGATGCGCAGTTCGACCGCGCCCGAGATCACCGAATAGACACCGTCGGAGCGGTTGCCAGCTTCGAACACCCGGTCGCCCGCACGGTAATGCACGTAGCGCGCGCCGCCCGATTCCTCTGACTGGATCTGCACGGTGCTGCGGGAAAACCCGTCGATGAACCAGTTCAGCAGCACCGTCACCTTGGTGCGCAGCCCCGGCAGGAACGACAGGTAATAGGCGCGCCAAAGCAGCCAGGCCGGGTAGCCGCGAAAGGTCATGCCCCAGACCTCGGCCACGCCGCGATGCGCGCCAAGCGACGCAAGCGCACCCTGCGATGTGTATTCGAACGGCTGCAACGGACGGCCGTCGATGCTGGCCGCGATGTTCTTCGCCAGGCACCGCGCCTCGCGCACGGCGAACTGCGCAGTGGGCGGGGCGAAATCGCCCCGTTCGGTGGCCCCGTCCTTCATCGGGATCAGCGCGCAGTCGCCCAGGCTCCAGACATTCTCGGCCCCCTGCGCCTGCAGGTGGCGGTTGACCGCGATCCGGCCGTGCATCGTCTCGAGCGGCATGTCCTGCACCACGGGCGAGGGCGTGTTGCCGATGGTGGCGACGATGGTGCGGGTGCCGATGATCTCTCCGGTCGTGGTCTCGAGCGAGGTGCCGGTGGCGGATTTCACCCCGGTGTTCAACATGACCTCGAACCCGCGATCCTCCAGCGTCTTCTGCGCGTAGGTGGCCAGCGTTTCGGGCAATTCTGCCAGCACGCGGTCCATGAATTCGATCAGGACGATCCGCACTTCCTTGCGCGAGATGTTGCTGTAGTCGCTCAGCGCCCGGTCGATCATCTCGCCCAGCTCGCCTGCGGTTTCGATCCCGGAAAAGCCCGCGCCGACGATGCAGAAGGTCAGCGCCTCCTGCTTGACCTGCGGCAGCGCGGTGATGTCGGCGTGTTCCAGCCGTTCCAGCACATGCGCGCGCAGGCGGCGCGCGTCGTCGAGCGTTTTCATCGTCAGCGCGTGATCGGTCAGCCCCGGCGTTCGCGACAGGTCGACCCCCTGCCCCAGCGCCACGACCAGATGATCATAGGACACCTCCGTCGGGCGGCGCTGCACACCCTGAAAGACCGTGACGATGCGCCGGTCGGTATCCACGGACGAGATGCGCGCCTTGCGCACCCGCACCCCGCGCAAGAGCTTGCGCAGCGGCGACACCGCATGCATCGCGGTGATCGACCCGGCGCCGACCTCGGGCAAGAGCGGCTGGAAAACGAAATAGTTGGTGTTGTTGATGATCTCGATCTCGGCGCGGCTGCCCAGCTGCTTGCGCAATTCACGCGCTGCGAACATGCCGCCGAAACCGCCGCCCAAGATCAGGATTTTCGGTGCCATGGTCGCCGTGCCTTTCTGTCGATCACGATAACGCTAGCGCGCGCGCCGCCGGGTTCCAATGCGCAATCCTGCCAGAGCCCCGGAACGGGGTTGCGCCGGACCACCCGCGGACGCACCTTGCGCAGATGGACTGGCGCGATACCGGCATACTTCTGACCGCCCGGCGGCACGGCGAAACCTCGGCCATCCTGGACGTGTTCACCGCCGCGCACGGTCGGCACGCGGGCATCCTGCGCGGCGGTACGTCGCGCAAGATCGCGCCCAGCCTGCAGCCGGGCGCGCAGCTTGACCTGAGCTGGCGTGCCCGGCTTGAGGATCATCTGGGCACCTACGCGGTCGAGCCCCAGCGATCGCGGGCAGCGGTTGCCATGGCCGACCCGCTGTCGCTTTCGGGGCTGAACGCGGTGGTGGCGCTTTTGGCGTTCTGCCTGCCCGAACGCGAATCGCACCCCGCACTTTATGCCAGGACCGAACAGTTGCTCGATCTTCTGGGCCAGACCGACCTCTGGCCGCTGGCCTATCTGCGCTGGGAAATGGCGCTGCTGGACGAGATGGGGTTCGGCCTTGACCTGTCGGCCTGTGCCGCAACCGGCGGCAACGATCACCTGATCTATGTCTCGCCCCGGACCGGGCGGGCGGTGTCCGCGTCTGGTGCCGGGGACTGGGCCGACCGGCTGCTGCCGCTGCCGCCGGTGATGCTGGGCGAGGGGCTGGGCCCGGATCACGAGGTGCTGACCGCGCTTGGCACCACCGGGCATTTCCTGTCGCGGCATCTGGCGGCAAGCCTTGGCGACAAACCGCTTCCAGCGGCGCGAGGCACCTTTGTCGACCGGTTCAGCCGTCGGGCTGCTGGCTAAAGATCATTTCGCGCCCCGCATCGTTCGACAGCCGCAGCGTGCCTTCCTCGACTTTCACCAAGGTCATTTCGGACAGCGCGGTCAGGAACGCCTGTTCCGCGGCAAGATCGGGACAGGCCCGGCGGGTTACTGCCAATGGCCCGGCGTTGAACCACGGGTAAGGCACGGTCTGCGTCCCCGAAAAGCTGTTGCAAGGAGCCTGCCCGCTGATCCGCCCCGGTGCGGGGAAAGAAAGGGTCGCGCGGGCGCCGACCGGCGCGCCATCGATGCTTTGCAGGACAAAGCTGCGCTCGCCCGCGCCGTAGGAAAACACCGTTTCATCCTGCGCACAGGCGGATACGAAGGCCAGACAGGCAAGAAATTTGAACCGCATGCCTCCGCCTTAGCGCAGCTTTGCTGAGCAGGGCAAGCCGGACATCGCGCCGTCTTCCCTGTCCGGGCAATCCACGATAGGAACAACGCATGATCTGGAACGTGCCCAACATCCTGACCGCCCTGCGCCTGATCGCCGCCCCCGGCGTCGCGGTCATGTTCCTGTTCTTCACCCGGCCTTACGCCGACTGGTTCGCGCTGGTGCTGTTCGTGGGCGCGGCCGTGACCGACTGGTTTGACGGCTACCTGGCGCGCGCCTGGGGCCAGCAGACCAAGCTGGGCGCGATGCTCGACCCCATTGCAGACAAGGCGATGGTGGTGATCGCGCTGATGGTCATCGTCGGCTATTCGTCGATGTCGCCCTGGCTGGTGCTGCCCGCGACCTTCATCCTCTTCCGCGAGGTGTTCGTGTCGGGCCTGCGCGAATTCCTGGGCGATACCGCCGGCACGCTCAAGGTCACGAGCCTGGCCAAGTGGAAGACGACGCTGCAGATGATCGCCATCGCGGTGCTGTTTGCGCAAGGCGTGTTCGAACACTATCTGGGGATGTCGATCTGGGGCATGGATCCCGAAATGGTATCGTCGATCCTGTCGGGCCAGACCGACGATCTGCACGGCCTGTGGTGGAAAGAGGCGGGCATGGTCTGGGCCGGGGTCATCGGGCTGATCCTGCTGTGGGTGGCGGCGGGGCTGACGCTTCTGACCGGCTGGGATTACCTGCGCAAGGCCACCCCGTTTCTGAAGGAGGATCGCTGATGGATATTCTCTATTTCGCCTGGGTGCGCGAACGCATCGGCCTGCCCAAGGAACGGGTGGAAACATCCGCCGCCACGGTGTCGGAACTGGTGGCCGAGCTTTCGGCCCGCGAAGACCGCTATGCCACCGCCTTTTCCGACCTGACCGCCCTGCGCGTCGCCGTCGACCAGGAGTTGACCGACTTCGAGGCATCGCTTGAAGGCGCGCGCGAGGTGGCGTTCTTTCCCCCGATGACGGGCGGCTAGACCATGCGCATCGTCGTGCAGGAACAGCCGTTCGATTTCGGGGCCGAGGCTGACGCCTTCGCCGCCACGCGCACCGACATGGGCGCGGTCGTGACCTTTACCGGCATCGTGCGCGACGTGGCGGGCGGGGATCTCAACGTGATGGAGATCGAACACTATCCCGGCATGACCGAAAAGGCGCTGGAACAGATCGCGACCGATGCCGTCGCGCGCTGGTCGCTGGGCGATGTGCTGGTCATTCACCGCTACGGGCGGCTTGCCCCCGGTGA
The DNA here is from genome assembly GCF_049323015.1 of Thalassococcus sp. BH17M4-6. NCBI lineage: Bacteria > Pseudomonadati > Pseudomonadota > Alphaproteobacteria > Rhodobacterales > Roseobacteraceae > Thalassococcus > Thalassococcus sp. BH17M4-6. The sequence continues at coordinate 30,306 of NZ_JBMPGU010000012.1, read as the reverse complement.
CCGGATCATGATGGTGGCCACCGCCGCGCCGCATCGCAAGGATGCGTTCGAGGCGGCGGAATTTCTGATGGACTACCTTAAATCCCGTGCGCCGTTCTGGAAAAAGGAACACGGGGCCGACAGCGCCGGATGGGTCGCCGCCAAGGCCGAGGACGAGGATGCGCTGACCCGCTGGTAGCGGCGCCGGACCACCCGCAAGCTTGCCATGCCGCGCGCCGGTCCATATGACCGGCGCAGTGCCACGCAGGGTTCATTTATGCCGTTTCGCCCCGTTCAACCCGAAAAACTGTCCTCCGCCGTGACCCGGCAGATCGAAAAACTCATCCTGCGCGGGGTGCTGCGCCCCGGCGAACGCCTGCCCGCCGAACGCGAACTAGCAGACCGGCTGGGCGTGTCGCGCCCGTCCTTGCGCGAAGCGGTCGCCGATCTGCAGGCGCGCGGGCTGATCACCAGCCGCGCAGGTGCCGGCATCTTCGTGGCCGACGTGCTGGGCTCGGCGTTTTCCGATGCGCTGGTCAAGCTCTTCTCGACCCACGACGAGGCGGTCTTTGACTACCTGGGCTTTCGCCGCGACATGGAGGGGCTGGCCGCCGAACGCGCCGCGCGGCTGGGGTCCGAGACGGACCTCAAGGTCATCGGCGCGCTATTCGAGCAGATGGAGGCCGCGCATCAAAAGCGCAATCCGGCGGACGAGGCGCAGCTTGATGCGGATTTTCACCTCGCCATCATCGAGGCCAGCCATAACGTGATCATGCTGCACATGATGCGGTCGATGTACCAGCTTCTGCGCGAAGGCGTGTTCTACAATCGCCAGGTGATGTTCAAGCAGCGTACGACCCGGTCGGCGCTGCTGGACCAGCACCGCGTCATCAACGACGCGCTGCAGGCGCGCGATCCGGATGCGGCCCGCGCCGCGGTCGAGGCGCATCTGGATTTTGTCGGCAAGGCGCTCAACGACGATCGCCGCGCCGAAAGGAACGAGGAAATCGCCCGCCAGCGGTTCGAGCGGGTGCGCCGCCGCCCCGGAACCTGACCGGGCGGCGCAGGCGGCTTACGCCACCTTGCGCGCCTTCATCAGCCCCTCGTCCTGCAGCCGGGCATGGGTTTCATCCAGGCTTTTCCAGGCGCGTTCGATCAGCGTGTCGATCTCGTCGTTCGAGATCACCAGCGGCGGGGAGATGATCATGCGGTCACCGACATGGCGCATCACCAGGTTGTTGGCAAAGCAGCGTTCGCGGCAGATGTAGCCCACGGTGCCGCCTTCGGCCTCGAACGCTGCGCGGCTGGCCTTGTCCGGCGTCAGCGCGATAGAGCCCATCATGCCGACGATCTTGGCCTCGCCCACCAGCGGGTGGTCGGTCAGGCTCTGAAATTTCTGCGCAAGGTACGGCCCCGCGCGGTCGCGGACACCGGTGACGATCCCCTCTTCATCGAGGATGCGCAGGTTTTCGAGTGCCACGGCGGCGGAGACCGGATGGCCGGAATAGGTGTAGCCGTGGTTGAATTCGGTGTTGCCGATGACCTTTGCGATCTCGTCGCTGACGATCGACCCGCCGATCGGCAGATAGCCCGACGAAAGGCCTTTGGCGATGGTCATGATGTCGGGCTGGATGTCCATGGTCTGGCTGCCGAACCAGTTTCCGGTGCGCCCGAAGCCGCAGATCACCTCGTCCGCGATCAGCAGGATGTCGTGTTCGCGGCAGATGCGCTGGATTTCCGGCCAGTAGGTCGCGGGCGGAATGATCACGCCACCGGCGCCCTGCACCGGTTCGGCGATGAAGGCGGCGACCTTGTGGGCGCCCAGCTCCAGGATCGCGGTCTCAAGCTGGCGCGCACGCTCAATCCCGAAATCCTCGGGCGTCATGTCGCCGCCTTCGGACCACCAGTCGGGCTGGTCGATATGGTGGATGCCGGGGATCGGCATGCCGCCTTGGCTGTGCATGCCCTTCATACCGCCCAAGGAGCCCGACCCCACGGACGAACCGTGATAGGCGTTCCAGCGCGAGATCACGACCTGCTTTTCCGGCTGGCTCTTTTCGGCCCAGTAGGTGCGCACCATCCGCAGGTTGGTATCGTTCGCCTCGGACCCCGATCCGGCAAAGAACACGTGGTTCAGATCGCCCGGCGCCAGTTCCGCCAGCCGCGCAGCCAGTGCGATGGCCGGGGTGTGCGAGGTCTGGAAAAACGTGTTGTAGAACGGCAGTTCCGCCATCTGGCGGCTGGCCGCATCCACCAGTTCCTGCCGTCCGTAGCCCACGTTCACGCACCAAAGCCCCGCCATCCCGTCAAGGATGCGGTTGCCGTCGGAATCGGTCAGCCACACGCCGTCGGCGCGGGTGATGATGCGCGCGCCCTTGTCGCCCAGTTCAGCGTTGTGGGTGAAGGGATGCATGTGATGCGCGGCGTCCAGCGCCTGCAGTTCGTCGGTCGGCATATGGTTCGAGATCTGGGTCATGGCCGCACCTTTCATCTGTCTTGGAGAGTTGGGTGCAGAATATGATCAAATTATCCAAGGGTCAATCGAATCACTCCAGCCCGTTGCGGATTTGCGCCATGCCCTGTGCGACGTCCTGATACATCGCTTCGGCCGCCGCGTCCGAGTCGCGCCGCTCCAGCGCGGTGATCAGATCCTTGTGCCGGTCCGGCAGGTTGCGGGTGCCGAACAGCCCGCAGACAACGCGCAGCGACGGGCCGAAACGCAGCCAGAGACCTTCGACCAGCTCTGTCAGGATCGGCGCGTCGGCCATCGCGTTCAACTCTGCGTGAAAGGCGTGATTCTCGGCCAGGTATCCGGCCACGTCGCCCCTTGATATCGCCCGGTCGAGTCGCGCATCCGTCGCGCGCAACCGCGCGATTCCCCCGGCATCGGCCCGTAGCGCCGCACGCCGCGCCAGCTCCGGCTCAAGTGCCGCGCGGGCCACGCCCAATTGATCGACCGCCGCCGCGTCGAGCACCGGCACGCAGATGCGCCGGTTGCCCTGAAACACCAGCGCGCCCTCGGCGGTGAGGCGGCGCAACGCCTCGCGCACCGGCGTCATGCCGACGCCCAGCTCGTCGGTCAGACCCTGGATCGTGACCGCCTGCCCGGGCTCGAGCTCACCAAAAAGCACCATGCTGCGCAACCTGCGGTAGACGCGCTCGTGGGCGGGCAAACCCGCGGTATCCCGATTCTGACTGTCATCTGGTCCCAAGGCCATGCCGCGCCCCCCTGCGCGCTGATATTCCGGGCAATTCGCGCCATCTTGCACCGCTTCCTTCGGCATGAAAACATCCTCCTGTTGCCTTTGCGGGCAGTATTTGATCAAATTCACTGGAATACGGGGCCGCAACGGGCCCCGCGTCCAACGGGAGCAAAACATGAAGACACCTCTGCTGAGCTTGACCGCCACCCTGGCCCTGACCGCCGCCGCCGTGCAGGCGCAGGAGGTCCGGGTCTACAACTGGTCCGACTACATCGACGAGGATCTGCTGGCGAAATTCGAGGAAGAAACCGGCCTCGATCTGATCTACGACGTGTTCGACAGCAACGAAGTGCTGGAAACCAAGATGCTGGCCGGCGGATCGGGCTATGACGTCGTGGTGCCGACGGGGTCTTTCCTGCAGCGCCAGATCATGGCCGGCGCGTTTCAGGAACTGGACAAGTCCAAGCTGCCCAACATCGACAACATGTGGGCCGACATCGAAGAGCGCACCGCGCAGTATGACCCCGGCAACGAATACTCGATCAACTACATGTGGGGCACGACCGGCCTGGGCGTGAACGTCGACAAGGTCAAGGAAGTGCTGGGCGAGGATGCCCCGATCAACAGCCTCGCGCTGGTGTTCGAACCCGAGAACATGGAAAAGCTCGCAGAATGCGGCGTGCATTTCCTCGACGCGCCGACCGAGATCATCCCAGCCGCGCTTAAATACCTGGGCGAAGACCCCGACAGCAAGGACCCCGAGGTGATCGAGAAGGTCAAGCCGCTGCTGATGGAGGTGCGTCCCTACATCCAGAAATTCCACAGCTCGGAATACATCAACGCGCTGGCAAATGGCGACATCTGCGTTGCGGTCGGCTGGTCCGGCGACGTGCTGCAGGCCCGTGACCGCGCGGCCGAGGCCGACAATGGCGTGACCGTGGCCTACAACGCGCCCAAGGAAGGCGCGCTGATGTGGTTCGACCAGATGGCGATCCCGGTCGATGCGCCCAACCCCGACGGGGCGCACCAGTTCCTGAACTTCATCATGGATGCTCAGAACATGGCGGCGGCGTCGAACTACGTCTACTATGCCAACGGCAACAAGGCGTCGCAGGAATATCTGGTCGAGGATGTGATCGACGACCCGGCGATCTATCCGGACGAAGAGACGATCAAGAACCTCTACACCTTCTCGCCCTACGATCCCAAGGTGCAGCGGATGGTCACCCGCCTCTGGACCGAAATCAAGTCGGGCGTCTGATCGCCCAGCATCAGGCCCGCGCCGCATCCGGCGCGGGCCTTTCCTCTTGTTCGGATAAGATGATGAGCCAGAAGGTCTTTGCCCCCTGGGACGATCCCAACGAAAAACCGCTGATCGAATTCAGGGGCGTGACCAAGCGGTTCGGTGATTTCGTCGCCATCGACGATCTGTCGCTGAATATCTATGCCAAGGAATTCTTTGCGCTTCTGGGCCCGTCAGGCTGCGGCAAGACCACGATGATGCGGATGCTCGCCGGGTTCGAGGCACCGACATCGGGCACCATCCTTCTGTCGGGCGAAGACATCGCGCCGGTGCCGCCCAACAAGCGCGCGGTGAACATGATGTTCCAGAGCTACGCGCTTTTCCCGCACCTGTCGGTCTGGGACAACATCGCCTTCGGCCTGCGCCGCGAAAGCCAGGACAAGGACACCATCGCCGCCCGCGTCGAAGAGATGCTGCGCCTGACCCGCCTGTCGAAATTCGCCCGCCGCAAGCCGCACCAGATTTCGGGCGGCCAGCGTCAGCGCGTGGCGCTGGCCCGGTCGCTGGCCAAGGGGCCCAAGCTGCTGCTGCTCGATGAACCGCTGGGCGCCTTGGATGCCAAGCTGCGCCAGGACACCCAGTTCGAACTGATGGACATCCAGGAAAACACCGGCACCACCTTTGTCATCGTGACCCACGACCAGGAGGAAGCGATGACCGTCGCCAGCCGTGTCGCGGTGATGGACGAGGGCCGGATCGTGCAGGTCGCCACCCCGTCGGTGATCTACGAGGCGCCGGAAACCGTCTATGTCGCGGATTTCATCGGCGACGTGAACATCATCGAGGGCAAGGCCAGCCAGACCGGCGACAAGGTCGATATCGCCTGGGCCGAAGGCCAGCCGCCGATCAAGGGCACGACCTCCAAACGCTTTGATCCCGGGCAGACCTGTCATTTCGCCATCCGGCCGGAAAAGGTCACCATCTCGACCGAGGAACCCGAAGCCCCCAACGTGCTGCGCGGCAAGGTCATCGACATCGCCTATCTCGGCAACCTGTCGACCTATCACGTCAAACTGCCCGGCGGCACGATGATGAAGGCGCAGACCGCCAACACCCGCCGCCTGTCGCGGCGCGACATCACCTGGGAGGACGAGGTCTGGCTGTCCTTCACCGACACCGCCGGTGTCCTGCTGGAGCGTTGATGCCATGAACATGCGCCGCATCGCCCTTATTGCCGTGCCCTACCTCTGGCTGCTGGCGCTGTTCCTGATTCCGTTCCTGATCGTCCTCAAGATTTCGCTGTCGGACATCGCCCTGGCCCGGCCGCCCTACATGCCGCAGCTCGACCTCGCCGAAGGCTGGGCGGGCATCCGGGATTTCTTCGCGGCGCTCGATTTCGAGAATTTCGTCTTTCTCAGCACCGACGATCTTTACTGGCGCGCCTACCTCAGTTCGCTGCAGATCGCGGCGCTGTCGACGCTGATCACGCTCGCCGTCGGCTATCCCATCGCCTACGGCATGGCCCGCGCGCCGCTGGAATGGCGCGCGACGCTGCTGATGCTGGTGATCCTGCCGTTCTGGACCTCGTTCCTGATCCGCGTCTACGCCTGGATGGGCATTCTGTCGAACGAGGGGCTGCTGAACCAGTTCCTGATGTGGACGGGCCTCATTTCCGAACCGCTGACGATCCTTAACACCAACACCGCCGTCTACATCGGCATCGTCTACACCTACCTGCCGTTCATGATCCTGCCAATCTATTCGGCGCTGGAAAAGATGGATGAATCGCTGCTCGAAGCCGCCGAAGACCTCGGGTGTTCGCGCATCCAGGCGTTCTGGCTGGTGACCATTCCGCTGTCCAAGAACGGCATCATCGCAGGCTGTTTCCTGGTCTTCATCCCGGCCATCGGTGAATTCGTGATCCCGTCGCTTCTGGGCGGTTCGGGCACGCTGATGATCGGCAAGGTGCTGTGGGAGGAGTTCTTTTCCAACCGCGACTGGCCGGTGGCGAGCGCCGTGGCGATCATCCTGCTGCTGATCCTGATCATTCCGATCATCCTCTTCCAGCGCAACGAGCAGAAAGCGCGGGAGGCCGAAGGATGACCCGTCTGACCTGGTTCAACGTCACCTCGCTGACGCTCGGCTTTGCCTTTCTCTACCTGCCGATGGTGATCCTGATCATCTACAGCTTCAACGCCTCGCAGCTGGTGACCGTCTGGGCGGGCTTTTCGACGAAGTGGTACGGAGAGCTTTTGCAGAACGAGGAATTCCTCGATGCCGCCTGGGTCACGATCAAGGTCGCGGTCTTTTCCTCGACCCTGGCCACGGTCCTGGGCACCATGGCGGCGTATGTGCTGGTCCGGTCGGGCCGGTTTCTGGGCCGCACGCTTTTCTCCGGGATGATCTACGCGCCGCTGGTCATGCCCGAGGTGATCACCGGCCTGTCGCTGCTCCTGCTCTTCATCGGCATCGGGCTCGACCGCGGTGTGTTCACCATCGTGCTGGCGCATACGACGTTCAGCATGTGCTATGTCTCGGTCGTCGTCTCCTCCCGGCTGACCAGTTTCGACAGGTCGCTGGAGGAGGCGGCGCTTGATCTTGGCTGCACGCCCTTCGACGCCTTCCGCCTTGTGACCCTGCCGATCATCGCGCCCGCGGTGATCTCGGGCTGGCTTTTGGCCTTTACCCTGTCGTTGGACGATCTGGTGATCGCAAGCTTCACCACCGGCCCCTCGGCCACGACGCTGCCGATCAAGATCTTCTCGGCCGTGCGGCTGGGCGTCAGCCCCGAGATCAACGCGCTGTCGACACTGATGATCGCCATCGTGACCATCGGCGTCATCACCGCGTCGATCATCTCGAAACGCGCCAGCGTGGCGCAGCAACGCGACGAACAGGCCGCCGCCCGCGCCTCATGAAGCGGATCTACGAGCCCGCCGCCTATGCGGCAGAGCCCGGCGTCTACTGGCACGGCACCGTGACGTCGCCCGACTGGCCCCGGCTGAGCCACGACCTGCGCACGGATGTCGCGGTGATCGGCGGCGGGTTCACCGGGCTGGTGGCGGCGCTGCGCCTGGCGCAGGACGGTGTGGGGGTTGTGCTGCTCGAGGCGGAAACGCCCGGCTTTGGCGCCTCGACCCGCAACGGCGGGTTCTGCTGCCTCGGCGGCTCCAAGGCGCCACATGGCCTGCTGCGCCGCCGCTTCGGCGAGGATGGGGCCGCTGCCTGGTACGCCACCGAAAAGGCCGCCGTGGCCACGGTCGCGGCCCTGCTCCAGGATCACCGGATCGACGCCGACACCCATTCGGAGGGCGAAACCCTGCTGGCCCATACCCCGCGCGCCATGGCGGCCCTGCGCGCCGAGGCGCGGACGGTGCCGGAGCTTTACGGCGTCGATCCGACGCTGATTGAAGCGGGGGATATGAGGGCTCACGGCCTTGGCGGGCCGTTTCATGGCGCCCTCACCACCCCGATCGGTTTTGCCCTCAACCCGGCGAAATACCATGCCGGCCTCGCCGCTGCCGCAGGCGCTGCCGGGGTGGCGCTCTACGCCCACACGCCGGTCACGCGGATCGACCGGCAGGGGGCCACGACGCGGCTCTGCACCCCGGACGGCACGGTCACCGCGGACAGGGTGATCCTCGCCACAAACGGCTACAGTTCCGACGACCTGCCCCCCTGGCTGCGCGCGCGCTACCTGCCCGTGCAATCCAGCGTTCTGATGACCCGCCCGCTGACCGCAGCAGAGCAGGAGGCGCAGGGCTGGACATCTGCCCAGATGGCCTATGACACGCGCACGCTGCTGCACTATTTCCGCAAACTGCCGGACGGGCGGTTCCTCTTCGGCATTCGTGGCGGGCTGACGGCCACCCCCCGGGCCCAATCCGCGATCAATCGCAAGATCCGCGCCGATTTCCACACCATGTTTCCGGCCTGGCGCGAGGTCGAGGTGACGCATCAATGGTCAGGCCTGGTGTGTCTGATGGCGAACCTCACCCCCTTTGCCGGGCCGGTGCCGGGGCACCCGGGCCTCTTCGGGGGGCTGGGCTATCACGGCAACGGCGTCGCCATGGGCAGCCACACCGGCGCGCTGCTGGCGGCCCTCGTGCAAGGCAAAACCCCCGATGGCCCCTATCCGCCCGCCATGCAGGCCCCGCCAGCACGCTTTCCGCTGGGCCGGTTCCGGCGCAGCCTGCTGGCCCCCGCCTATGCCGCCGCGGCCCTGCTCGATCGCTGATCCCTTCTCTGGTTCGAAAATACCTCAGAGAGCACGAGAGACAGCGTCTCTCGTATCGCCCCCGCGGGGCGATGTCGCTCAGCCGTGCGGCGTCATCCCCGGGCGGTCCTTGCTGCGCTGCAAGCCCAGTTGCCGTTCGCGCCAGATGATCATGACACCGGCCGAGATCACGATGCCCGATCCCAGCAGCATCGCCAGCGTCGGCACCTCGCCGAAGACCGCGTAGCCGATGGCCAGCGCAAAGATCATGGACGCATAGTCGAAGGGCGCGAGCAGCGCCGCCTCCGACCCGCGATAGGCCGAGGTCAGCAGGATCTGCGCCACCCCGCCCACCAGTCCGGCCGCCACCAGCATCAGCCCCGGCCAGACCCCCGGCCAGGTCCAGCCGAAGGGCAGGGTCGCCAGCGACATCAGCGTCGCGGTGAGCGAGAAGTAGAACACGATGGACGATGTCGTCTCGGTCGCGACCAGGCGGCGGATCTGAATCTGCGCCAGCGCCCGCAGCACCGCCGAGGCCAGGACCAGCGCAACCCCGATGGTCGCGGCCCGGTCCGCCTCTTCCACCGTGAGCCGTGGCCAAAGCACGATCAGCACCCCAACCAGCCCAAGGCCCACCGCGCTCAGCCGCACGGCGCGCAGCCGCTCGCCCAGCAGCAGGGCCGCAAAGATCACTGTCATCAACGGCGCGCCGTAGCCCAGCGCCGTGACCTCGGGCAGCGGCAGCAGGCCAAGAGCGGCAAAGCCGCAGCCCATCGACGTCACACCGATGAGCCCCCGCCAGACATGGCCGATGGGCCGCTCGGCCCGCAGGCCGGTGCCCAGATCGTGCCGCCAGGCCAGCCAGACCAGAATGACCGGCAGGGCAAAGAACGACCGGAAGAACACCGCCTCGCCGGGCGGCACCGCGTCCGACGTGGCCTTGATCAGCGACGCCATGACGATGAACAGAAAGACCGAACTCAGCTTCAGCGCGATGCCGCGCATCGACCCGGTCATGCCGGTGCCGCCGCAACCGCGAGGAAAGTCCGCAAGGGCTTGAGGAGCGGTGCCACGTTCAGGTCGTCTCGACGCAGTGCCGACGGAAGGCCCGCTTGAGCATGTCGAGCTCGGCCCGCAGCAGGTCCACCTCGGCGCGGATGTCGTCGCCCAGCACCTCGCCTGCGATGATGGCAAAGCTGCCCAGCACCTCGTCGGAACTGGCATCGAGGATCAGAAAGGTCCGCACCCCCTCACCGACGGCCTGCAGCGGTACGGGGATCTGCAACAGCCACCGGCCCTCTTCGCCGGTGTCCTTGATCATCACGCCGGTCACCGGCTGATCCAGCAGGGTGACCACGATCTCGGGCGCCCCCGCACCCGCGACCTCGGCCCGCAACAGGCCTTCCCAGACGCCTTCGCGAAACTGCGTGCCGGTCAGTGAATAGGCGCTCATGCTCCGCTCCTCCTGGTCACAGCTCTGCCCGCGGGCGGCGGCTGAAGGTCAGATCCCGCAGGATGACCTGGTTCATCTGCGGCCCCTCGAAGATCAGGTCGAGCCACATCCGCTCCACCCGCTTTTCGTTGAGCTTGGTATAGGCCAGGTCGAATTCGACCCGGATATCCTCTTCGTGCAGCGGCAGCTCGCGCACGATCTGTTCGGTGTTGGGGCCGTTCTTGATGTTGAGCCGGGCGAAGATCTCCAGCGGCTTTTCCGATTCCACGATGGTTTCCAGCCGAATGAGGTGCTTGCGCCGCAGGTCGCGGCTCGCCTCTTCGGGCAGGTCGATGGCCAGCGACAGGTAGGATCCGTCAAACCGGAACACGTCCATCCGCAGGCCATAAGCCGCAAGATCGGCCTCGCGCGTGTTGCGCAACTGGCGCAGGGTCAGTTCGGAATGCGCGCAGTCGTGAAACAGCGTCACCTCGCGCCCCAGCATGGTTTTCGACCGGACCGAGGATTCGCCGGGGCTGGCCAGGGGGCCACACCACAGCGCGGGCCGCCAGCCCCAGTCGGCATCATGCGGGCGCGGAAACGCCTGGTTGCCGATCATCGGCAACGCCAGCCGCGCGTCCGAAACATGGATCAAAGTGTCGAGGTGATGCTTGAGCTTGCGCGCCTGTGCGCGCTGACGGCGCAGTTCCGGCAGGTCGGTATGGGCCGCCGCGCGCGCCGCCCGCGACCAGCGCCGCAGCGCCCCCTGCTGCAAGAGCCGGTCGAAAAGACTGTTCTTCTGCCCTGCCATCTGCCCCAGCGCTGCCCCTCTCGCCGTCCCCTGATCCGCCTCTTACCCGGCGGTTGTCACTCTTATGGCAAATACTTTGCGTTGAATAAACGCCCTATCCTTCGTTTCGGACGGGTGAATTCCGCCCTGATCACGCTCTACGGGCTTTCCGCGCGGATCCGCGCGTGCACCCGCGCCAGCAGGGCGCGCCCGGACGGCCCGACCGCCACGCTGCCCTCGGGCGCATAAAGCGCCAGGATCACCAGCCGCGACCCCTGCGTGAACGCCCCCCGCCAATAGCGCGGATCGCCGCCGTCAAGCACGCCTTCGCCGCCCCGACCCAGACGCGCCAGCACCAGCCCGTCGTCGCTCGCGGCATCCAGCAGCGGCGCTTCGCTGATCGCGGCCAGCGTTTCGGGTTCCGGCAGGTCGGCACCCGATCCCGCCGGGCCGACCGTGACGGTGACCAGCAGCGGCGGCACCAGCGGCCCCGTTTCACCGCCGTTCAGGATCCGGCAGGAGGCCAGCATCGCAAAGCCGCGCCCGCCCCGGGTGACCAGCGTTTCGGGATCGATGCAGTAGCCTTCGGTCGCCGACACGATCACATCGCCCCGGGCCAGCCGCACCTGCGAAAGCGCCGCGGGGCCCGTCCGCGTGACCGGCCCGATCAGGCCCGACAGGAAGCCGCGCGACTGCGTCCGGGCCGAGGGCGGGCCCTCCGGGTCCGGCGCGGGCGCGGCTTCGCACCCGGCCAGAGCGCCGATCACCAGAACCGAGGCAAGGATCGCGCGCCACATGGCTCAGAGGTCCATGTAGACGTGTTTTTCGGCCTCTGCGCCCGGGTGCGTGACCGCGCCCTTGTAGGTCTCGCCCACCAGCTGCGCGTATTTCCAAAGCGCACCGCTGGCATAGATCGTCTCGCGCGGGCCGGCCCAGTTTTCCTTGCGGGCCGCCAGTTCCTCATCCTTCAGATCGACCGACAGCTCGCCCGTTACGGCGTTGAGCGTGATGACATCGCCATCCTGCAAGAGCGCGATGGGCCCGCCCAGTGCCGCCTCGGGGCCGACATGGCCGACGCAGAAACCGCGCGTGGCACCGGAAAAGCGCCCGTCGGTGATCAGCGCCACCTTCTTGCCCATGCCCTGACCGGACAGCGCCGCCGTGGTGGCCAGCATTTCACGCATGCCCGGCCCGCCTGCGGGGCCTTCGTTGCGGATCACCAGCACCTCGCCTTCCTTGTAGCTGCGCGCCTTGACTGCCTCGAACGCGTCTTCTTCGCACTCGAAAACCCGCGCCGGGCCGGTAAAGACCTGCTCTTCGGCGCTCATGCCCGCCACCTTCACGATCGCCCCGCCCGGAGCGAGATTGCCCTTGAGGCCCACGACACCGCCAGTCTTGCTGATCGGGTTGGCGACGGTATGAATGACACGGCCATCGGCCTCGCCCGCGATCTTGTCCAGCTCCTCGCCCAGCGAGTAGCCCGACGCGGTCATGCAATCCTCGTGCAGCAGACCCGCCTTGCGCAGTTCCTTCATGACCACCGGCACGCCGCCGGCCTCGTAAAGATCCTTCGCCACGTACTGGCCGCCGGGCTTGAGGTCGACGAAATACGGCGTGTCGCGGAAAATCTCACAGACATCGTCAAGGAAAAAGTCGATTCCCGCCTCATGCGCGATGGCGGGCAGGTGCAGACCGGCATTGGTCGACCCGCCGGTGCAGGCCACCACACGCGCCGCGTTCTGCAGCGATTTCAACGTCACCACGTCGCGGGCGCGGATGTTCTTTTCAAGCAGGTTCATCACCGCGATGCCCGACGCCGTGCCGTACTGGTCGCGGCTTTCATAGGGCGCGGGGGCGCCCGAGGAGTTCATCAGCGCAAGGCCGATCGCCTCGGACACGCAGGCCATTGTGTTGGCGGTGAACTGACCGCCGCAGGCCCCCGCCGACGGGCAGGCCACCCGTTCGAGGATTTCCAGCGCCGCATCGCTCAGAGAGCCGTTCTGGTGGCGGCCCACCGCTTCGAACATGTCCTGCACGGTCAGATCACGCGAAGCGAAATCCTCGGGCACGTCCGACCCGGCGGGCACCTTGCCCGGCAGGATCGACCCGCCGTAGACAAAGACCGACGGCACGTTCAGCCGCACCATCGCCATCATCATGCCCGGCAGCGACTTGTCGCAGCCCGCAAGCCCCACCAGCGCATCGTAGCAATGGCCGCGCATGGTCAGCTCGACCGTGTCGGCGATGGCCTCGCGCGACGCCAGCGACGACCGCATGCCCTCGTGACCCATGGCGATGCCGTCGGTGACGGTGATCGTGGTGAATTCGCGTGGGCTGCCCATGCCCTCTTTCACGCCCAGCTTGACCGCCTGCGCCTGCCGGTTGAGCGCGATGTTGCAGGGTGCGGCCTCGTTCCAGCAGGTGGCGACCCCGACCAGAGGTTGATGAATCTCCGTCTCGGACATGCCCATGGCGTAATAGTAAGACCGGTGCGGCGCACGCGCCGGGCCTTCGGTCACGTGACGGCTGGGCAGACGGGATTTGTCGAACGGACGCTTGAGCATGACGCTCCTCCTTGGAAATCGCTGCAAATGGCATACCGAAGGCCCCGGTCAGGCACAAGAACCATCACGGCGCCATCGGGGTTGAGCCGCCCGCCCGGGCGGTCTAAGGCTGCCCGCCATGCAGGCCCCCCAAGATCCCTACGCCCCGCAGGCCGCGCTGACCGATCCGGCCCGCGCCGCGCCGCAGATCTGGCGGCTGCTTCTGGGCATGGCGCTGGTGCTTTTCGTGATGCTGAGCCTGGGGCAGATGGTCTTTCGCGCGGCCCACGCGATGCTGTCGCCCGACGCCTATGCCGCGTTTCTGGCCGGGTTCGATGCGGGCGACACACCGGCGGGCCTGCTTGCGATGCTGCTGCTTCTAGGCGGCCTGGGCATCGGCACCCTGTGCGCCGCCCGCCTGCTGCATCAGCGCAGCGCGCGCAGCCTTTTCGGCGCGCGCCCGCTGGGTCAGGGGCTGCGCGTCGCGGTGGCGCTGGTTGTCCTGCACGGCGCGATCCTGCTTTTGCCGCCTTGGGATTTCCCCGGACCGACAGACCCCGGCATCGCGCCGGGGCTGTGGCTTACCCTGCTGCCGCTGTCGATTGCGGCCCTGCTGATTCAGACCGGGGCGGAGGAGCTGTTTTTTCGCGGCTACCTGCAAAGCCAGCTAGCCGCCCGGTTCAGGGCGCCCGCGGTCTGGCTTGTCCTGCCCTCGGCGCTGTTTGCGCTTGGCCACCATACGCCCGACCTTTTCGGCGAAAACGCATGGCTCGTCACGCTCTGGGCCTTTGTCTTCGGCGTGGCGATGGCCGATCTGACCGCCCGCAGCGGCAGCCTTGGCCCGGCTATGGCGGTGCATTTCATCAACAACGCCAGCGCCATCCTCTTCGTGTCGCTGCAGGGGCAGATGTCGGGCCTCGCCCTGTCGACCCTGCCTGTCGCCACGACCGACATAGACGCGATGCGCCTGCTGCTGGTGGTGGATGCGGCAATGATCGGGCTCAGCTGGCTGACCGCGCGGCTGGCTCTGCGGGTCTGACACGCGATTGCATTTCCCGGGCTGCGGGCTTATCTGACGGCCAAGCGAACAGCCCGGGACCGCCGCGCCATGAACTGGATTTCCAACTACGTCCGCCCACGGATCAATTCGATCTTCTCGCGCCGCGAGGTGCCCGAGAACCTGTGGTCGAAATGCGATGAATGCGGCACCATGCTGTTTCACCGCGAACTGTCCGACAACCTCAACGTCTGCACCAACTGCGACCACCACATGAACCTGCGCCCGCGTGACAGGTTCATCGCGCTTTTCGACGGCGGCATCTTCACCGAGGTGGCGGTGCCCGAGCCGACACCCGATCCGCTGCAGTTCCGCGATCAGAAGAAATACCCCGACCGGATGCGCGCCGCACAAAAGGCCAGCGGGGAAAAAGAGGCGATGCTGGTCGCGCGCGGCGAAATCGGGCGCACGCCCATCGTCGCCGCGGCGCAGGATTTTTCTTTCATGGCCGGGTCCATGGGCATGTATGTCGGCAACGCCATCATCGCCGCCGCGCAAGAGGCGGTGCGGCTCAACTGCCCGCTGATCCTGTTCTCGGCCGCCGGCGGCGCGCGCATGCAAGAGGGCATCCTGAGCCTCATGCAGATGCCGCGCACCACCGTCGCGATCCAGATGCTGCAAGAGGCGGGGCTGCCCTATATCGTCGTGCTGACCCACCCCACCACCGGCGGCGTCACCGCGTCCTATGCGATGCTGGGCGACATCCAGATCGCCGAGCCGGGCGCGCTCATCTGCTTTGCCGGGCCGCGGGTGATCGAACAGACGATCCGCGAAAAGCTGCCCGAAGGGTTCCAGCGCGCCGAATACCTGCTGGAACACGGCATGCTCGACCGCGTCACGGACCGTCGCGCGATGAAAGAAGAGCTTGTCAGCATCACCCGCATGCTGATGGACATGCCGCCGCCGGTCGCGGGCGATCTGCCCGCCCCGGACGTCGCCGCGGTCAAACCTGAATGACCACCGCGCAGACGCCCGCAAGGGCGGATAAGCAGGCGCCGCATTCCGACATCATCCTGGAACGGATGATGGCCCTGCATCCCAAGGTCATGGATCTGACGCTGGACCGCATGTGGCGGATCCTGGCCGCATTGGATCATCCCGAACGCAAGCTGCCCCCGGTCATCCACATCGCCGGCACCAACGGCAAGGGATCGACCCAGGCGATGATCCGCGCCGGGCTCGAGGCGATGGGAAAGCGCGTTCATGCCTACACCTCTCCGCATCTGGCGCGCTTTCATGAACGCATCCGCCTTGCGGGCACGCTCATCACCGAAGAGTCGCTGACCCAGGCGCTTGACGATTGCTACGCCGTCAACGACGGCCAGCAGATCACCTATTTCGAGATCACGACCGCCGCAGCCCTTCTGGCCTTTTCCCGTACCCCGGCAGACTACACCCTGCTCGAGGTCGGCCTGGGCGGCAGGCTCGACGCCACAAACGTGATCGACACACCCGCGCTGACCGTGATCACCCCGGTCTCGATCGATCATCAGCAGTATCTGGGCGAAACCCTGGCCAAGATCGCCTTTGAAAAGGCCGGGATCCTCAAGCGCGGCGTGCCCTGTATTGTCGGCCCGCAAGAGGATGACGCCCTGACCGTGATCGAAGCGCAGGCCGCCCGCCTGAATGCGCCGCTGCTGGCGCAGGGCCAGCACTGGCACGTCGACATCGAACGGGGCCGCATGGTGTTTCAGGACGAAACCGGCCTTCTGGACCTGCCCCTGCCCAACCTGCCCGGCGCGCATCAGATCGACAACGCCGGGGCCGCCCTCGCGGCGCTGCGCCACCTGGGCGCGGACGAGGCCGCGTGCGAGGCCGCGGTGACCACCGCGTTCTGGCCCGCCCGCATGCAGCGTCTTGCCACCGGGCCGCTGGTCGACCTCGCGCCAAGGGCCGAACTCTGGCTCGACGGCGGTCACAATCCCGCCGCCGGACAGGCCATCGCCCGGCATCTGGCCAGCCTGCCCAGACGGCCCACACACCTTATTTGCGGTATGCTCAACACCAAGGACGTGCGCGGCTACATGGCGCCGTTCGCAGAGACGGTGGACAGCCTGACCGCCGTATCGATCCCCGGCGAACAGAACACCCTGCCCGCCGAAGCGACGGCCGAGGCCGCCCGCGCCGCGACCCTTTCCGCCCACATCGCGCCCGACGTGGCGACCGCGCTGCGCCGCATCACCGCCGACGATCCGACCGCACGGGTGCTCATCTGCGGATCGCTTTATCTGGCCGGTCATATCCTGCGCGAGAACGGATAAGAGGGGTTCGCGAGGGCGGCAGACTGACTATTTCATCACCCACTATATTGACCGCTTCCCCGATGCTCGACTATATATTGCGTTAATAAATATGGGCGCGTGTTTGCCCTAATAAGAAATTGGGGACGAGGGAATGGTGCGGGCAGTGTTCCTGAAGACGCTGGGGCGGCTTTTGGCCGCGATGGTTTTTGTGAGCCCGGCGGCCGCGCAGGACACCCGGATTTCCGCTGACCGCGCAAGCGGCGATTTCACCCTCAACGGCACCACGATCAGCATCACCCGCAGCACTGGCGCGTCCTGTCCGCCCGCCTGCGTCCAGCCGCTTGAGATCTCCCCCGACATCGTCACCCTGGCCGAGCTAGAGGTCATCGCCTTCCTCGAGGATCGCGTCGCTGCCGGGGCCGGGCTGCTGATCGACGTGCGGCCCGCCGCCGACTTTGCCGTCGCCAGCATTCCCGGCGCCGTGAACATTCCAGCAGCCACCCTGACGCCCGACAATCCGTACCGATCGGACCTGCTGGCCGCTCTTGGCCTTGACGGGCCCGAAAGTGCGGGCGCGTTCGACCTCGCGATCTTTGCCGACAGCGCCGCCAGCGATCTTGCGGCAGGCGCCATCCGCAGCCTGCGCGACGCGGGCTACCCGGCGGACAAGCTGCATTTCTACCGCGCCGGTCTTGCCGGATGGACGGCGCTTGGCCTCAACACCCAAAGCGGGGGATGACGTCATGCCTGATCGGAGCCTGCCATGATCCGTCTTGTGCTTCTTGTCCTGGGGTTCTGCGGCGTCACCCTGGCGCTGATCGTGCTGCAGCCCGGTGCCCGGCCACGCCCCGCCGACGACGCCATCCCGCCCCAGACCGTGACCCGCGACACGCCTTCGCTGACCGATGCGATAGACCTGGCCGGCCCGCAGCGCGTCCTGCTCGAGGCCGCGCCGGAACCGACCCGCCAGGCGCCCGTGGCCGATCCCGCGCCGCGTCCCCAGATCGCGTCGACCGACGCCACCGATCCCGACATGCGGCAGATGACCTGGTCGACCGTGGCGCAGCTCAACGCGCTGACGGGTCGGGGTGCGGCCCCCGGCCATCCCGGCAGCCTGCTGCACGGGATCGTCCAACGCTCCCTGACGGCGGTGCCCGCCGCACCTCAGGTTCCGCGGACCTACCGCGTGGCCGCAGGCGAAACGCTGGTCAGCATCGCCGATCAGGTCTATGGCGACGTCAACATGACCGGGCCGCTTTTCGCCGCGAACCAGACCATTCTGGCCCGTCCCGACGATTTGCGCGAGGGCCAGATCCTGACCCTGCCGCAGCCCTGAAACCCGGCCTTTTCAGCGGCTTGCACCCGGCGTCCGCGAATCTGCGATACGCTGCGCTAGAACAATATATCTGGACGTCAACACTATATGTTGACGCATGATCAAAATCCTGCCTATTGTGCTTTCACACCGCAGGCCCGCGCCAACTGGCACGGCGGCGCGGACAGGGGGAACGGGACAGAATGCACATCACGACCCTCACGGCGATGCATTCCGCACCGGTCTTCGACGCGGACATCCGGGTAACACCGTCACCGGCCTTTCGGGGCCCAAGGCGGGTTCCGGACACGGAAAGACAACAGGCAAAACCGATATAATGAGCAGTCTCAGGGGTCCTTCGGGGCCCCTTTTTTTTAGCTGCCTCGTCGCTCAGCCGCCCCAGCCGTCAGCCTGCATTTCGCGCAGACGGCTGGCGGTGCGGTCGAATTCGAACGATCCCGCCCCTTCGACATAGAGCATTTCCGGTACGTCCGCCGCCGACACGATCAACCGCACCTTCGCCTCGTAAAGCGCATCGACCAGCGTGACAAAGCGCTTGGCCTCGTTGAAGTTCGACCGGCCCAGCGTCGGGATGCCCTCGATCATCAGCACGCGTACGGTTTCGGCCAGCTTGAGGTAATCCGCAGGCCCCAGCGCCTTGCCGCAAAGGTCGTAGAAACTGGCGCGCGCGACACCGTTCCAGTAGCGCGGCAGAACCAGTTCCCGGCCCTGCACATGCAGCACCAGTTCTTCGGACTGGCCGTCGGTCAGCTCTTGCCAGACCCGCTCCATCTCGGCGCGGGCCTCTGGGCCGTTGGGGGTGAAATAGACCTGCGCGCCCGCCAGCCGCTCCTGCCGATGATCCTTGTCGGACGCCATTTCGTGCACGACCATCCGCTCTTTCACCAGCTCGATGAAGGGCAGGAACAGCTGCCGGTTCAGCCCGTCCTTGTAAAGATCGTCGGGCACCCGGTTCGAGGTGGTGACGATCACGCAGCCCGCCGCCATCAACTGCTCGAACAGCCGCCCGACGATCATGGCGTCGGTGATGTCGGTGATCTGCATTTCGTCGAAGGCCAGCACCTTGACGCTGTCGCTGACCTTCTTCGCCACCGGTCGGATCACATCCTCGGTGCCCTTCTTGCGCTCTGCATGCATGCCGGCGTGCATGTCCTGCATAAAGGCGTGGAAATGCACCCGGCGCGCGGGCACGTCGAGCGTTTCCACGAAAAGATCCATGATCATCGACTTTCCGCGCCCGACGCCGCCCCAAAGATAGAGGCCCTTGGGCGGCTCCGGCGCCTTGCGGAACAGCCCCTTCTTCGCGGGCTGCGCGACGGCGGCGCGGATCCGCTCCAGCTCGGGCAGCGCCGCCTCCTGCGCCGCATCGCGGATCAGCGCGCCCTGGGCCACGCGGGTGTCGTAAAGGTCCTGCACAGTGCTCATGCCCCCGCATACCGCGCCGCGCGGCATTTGTGTAGGGCGCGCAGGGCGCGATCGCCTTGAACACCCGCCCTGCGCCGTAGGGTGGGTTTTCAACCTACCTGCCTGTCCCGCAACAAATGTAATCCATCCGCATAATCACAGCCCTTTACGCCGTCTTCACTGCTGGTAAAACGTTGCAGGCAAGGAGCCTGTTGTGGACCACCCCCGCACCCTAGTGAACCCCGTTTTGATCGTCGGATGCGTGATCATCCTGGTGTCCTTTGCGATCCGGGCCAGTTTCGGCGTCTTCCAGATCCCCATCGCCAGCGAATTCGGCTGGCTGCGGGCGGAATTTAGCCTGGCCATCGCGATCCAGAACCTCGCCTGGGGCATCGGGCAGCCGATCTTCGGTGCGCTGGCCGAACGGATCGGCGACCGCAAGGCGATCCTGCTGGGCGGCGTGGTCTATGCGGTGGGGCTGGTGCTGTCGTCCTTTGCCGTCACCCCCGAGGCGCATCAGCTTTACGAGGTGCTCGTGGGCTTTGGCATCGCGGGCACCGGGTTCGGTGTTATCCTCGCCGTGGTGGGCCGCGCCAGCAGCGACGAAAACCGCTCCATGAGCCTCGCTATCGCCACGGCGGCGGGCAGCGCGGGCCAGGTCTTTGGCGCGCCGGTGGCGGAATGGATGCTGGGGTTCATGACCTGGCAGTCGGTGTTTCTGGTCTTCGCCGCCGCGATCCTGCTGGTGCTGCTCACCCTGCCACTGATGAAGGCGCCGCAGGCCAGCACGACCGAGCTTGAGGAAACGCTGGGCCAAATCCTGGGCCGGGCGGTGCGCAATCCGTCCTATGCGCTGATCTTCATCGGATTTTTCAGCTGCGGCTATCAGCTGGGCTTCATCACCGCACATTTTCCGGCCTTCGTGACCGAGATGTGCGGCCCCATCGCGCCCGGCGGGGTGCTGCACGGGCTGGGGATCACCACGACCTCGGCCCTGGGGGCGGTAGCGATCTCGCTCATCGGGCTGGCGAACATCGCGGGCACGCTGGCGGCGGGCTGGGCGGGCAACCGCTGGCCCAAGAAATACCTGCTGGCGGGCATCTACGTGGGTCGCACCATCGCGGGGGCGGTGTTCATCCTGCTGCCGATCACGCCGCTCAGCGTGCTGGTTTTCTCGGCCGTAATGGGTGCGCTGTGGCTGGCAACGGTGCCGCTGACGGCTGGGCTGATCGGCTATATCTTCGGGCTGCGCTACCTTGCAACGCTTTACGGCATCGTCTTCTTTTCGCACCAGCTGGGCAGCTTCATGGGCGTCTGGCTGGGCGGGCGGATGTATGACCTGACGGGCGGATATAGCGCGGTTTGGTGGATCGGCGTGGGCGTCGGTGCGCTGAGCGCGATCGTGCACCTGCCGGTGCGCGAACGTCGCACGCCGGTGCCGATGGCGGCCTGATCGGCTCAGCCGGGCAGCACATGCGCCACCGCGTCGGTGTGGGTGTAGGGCAGTCCGTGCCCTGCGCCCGCGATCACCTCTTGCCGGGCCTGCGGGTTCAGCTGCGCCAGCCGGTCCATCGCGTCCAGAGGGATCACCTTGTCGTCCTGTCCCCAGATCGCCACGACCGGCAGGCCGCTCTGCGCCAGACGCCGGTGGATGTCGGGGATCGGGCGGCGCAGGCACCCGCGCAGGCTCGACAGCACCGCGCGCACATAGCCGCGGGTTTCAAGCTGCGCCAGTTGCTGGTCACAGATGTCCGGCACCGAAGACGGCAGGCCCCGCTCTGCCGCGACAGCGCGGCGGAAGGCGCGGGGAAAGCCGAGGTGAAAAGCCCAGTCGCCGATCCCGCGCCAGTCCATCGCCCAGCGGGTCAGCGCGTCGGGCGCATGGCCCAGCCCCGCAGGCGCCAGCAGGATCAGTCGCCGCAGCCGTGCGCCGTGGCTGTCGGCAAAGGCGGCGCCGATCACACCCCCCATGGAATAGCCGAGCAGGGTGACATCCCGCTGCACGCCCAGATGATCCAGCAGATCGCGCAGTTGCGTGGTGAAGAATTCGGGCGTCTGCGCACCTGTGGGGCGGGCGGAATAGCCGCGCCCGTAAAGATCGTAGACCAGCACCCTGTAGCCATGAGCAACCAGCGCCTGCGCCACCCCGTCCCAGACGAAAGACGGCGTGGTCAGACCGTGCACGCAGACCGCGACCGGGCCCTCCGGCGGCCCGACCCAGCGGTAGTGGGTGAGGCCTTGTGACAGTTTGGCAAACCGCCCCGGCGCGGCCTTGCGCCGGGCGGCATCCACGGGGCGGCGGCGCATTTCTGAAATGACCGGCGCGGCAGCACCGGCTGCGGCCAGCCCGGCAAGGGCCAGCCAAAGCGCGGTCATGCCGCCCCTGCCTCGGACAAAAGGCCCACGGACACAAGGCATTGCGCCCAGCCGTCGGGCCCCTCGAAGAGATGCGTTTGCCAGCCGCGCCCGGAGGCGGTGGCGATGTTGTCGGCACGGTCATCGGTGAACAGCAGCGCCTCGGGTGCGATGCCGCAATCCGCTTCGACCCGGGCATAAATCTCGGCATCCGGCTTGGTGACCTGCATCTGGCCCGAGATATAGCGCCGGTCGAATTCGGTCAGAAAGGGATAGGCGAGCTCGGCCAGCGCAAAGGTGCCGACGCCGAAATTGGTCAGGGCAAAGACCGGAACACCCTGGGCGCGCAGGGCCCGCAACAGCCGGACGGAACGGGGGATCGCAGGCGTCGCAAGCTCAAGCCAATTGTCGTGCCACATACGGATTTCATCGCGCCAGTGCGGATAGGCTTCGGCACAGGCATAGACCGTTTCGCGGAAATCGGCGCCCCGGTCGACCGCCTCGTTCATGTCGTGCAGATCGACCTCGGCGAATAGAGCGCGCCGACGGTCCGGGCCGATCACGCGGTCATAGTAGCGTTCGGGCTGCCATGCGATCAGCACGTTGCCGATGTCGAAGATCACCACCTCTGGCCGCATGTCCTGCCCTCACCGCCTGGACCCGGAAAATTCGAATTTTCCGACCTGTTTTCTTTACAAGAAAACGGCTACCTCACCGCCGCGCGAATTTCCCGCTCAAGCGCGTCCAGAAAACGGGAGCGATCGGCCTTTGTAAAGCCTTTGCCGCCGCCCTGCCGGAACGGATCGGCGGCGCGCAGGTCGGCCATCAGGTCGCGCGTGGCCAGCACCTGCCCGATATTGGCCTCGGTCAGCGCCTCGCCATTGTGCTTGAGCACGCGCGCGCCGTTTTCCACACAGCGCGCGGCCAAGGGAATATCCCCGGTGATCACCACGTCCCCTGCGCCCGCGCGGTCGGCAATCCACATGTCGGCCACGTCCGGGCCCTCTGGGACCACCACCACCTGCACCAGCGGGTTGCGCGACGGGCGCAGCCCGCCGTTCGACACGATATAAAGCGTCAGCCCGTGCCGTGTCGCCACCCGCTCGGCCTCTTGCTTGACCGGGCAGGCGTCGGCATCGACATAGACCGCGCTCACGCGTAAAGCGCCTCGGCGGCAAAGACGACGTGATCTTCCATGAAGGTCGAGATGAAGAAATAGCTGTGGTCATAGCCTTTCTGCATCCGGAACACCCCGTCCTGACGACGGGCCATCATCGCATGCGCCAGCGCCTCGGGCTTGAGCAGATCAAGGAAATTGTCGCTGTCGCCCTGATCGATCAGCACCGGCCCGTCGAATCCGACCTCGGCCATCTGAAGGCTGGCGTCATGCTTGGCCCACTGGCCGGTATCGTCGCCCAGATAAGCGCCCAGCTGTTTCTTGCCCCAGTCGCTTTGCGTCGGGTTGGCGATGGGCGCAAAGGCCGATACGGATTTGAACCGCCCGGGATGCGCCATCGCCAGCGTCAGCGCGCCGTGTCCGCCCATGGAATGGCCGGTGATCGACTGGCGGTCGAGGTCGATGGCAAACTCCGCCCCCAGCAGCGCGGGCAGTTCCTCGGCCACGTAGTCCCACATCTGGAAATGCGGCTTCCACGGGTCCTGCGTGGCGTTGACGTAAAAGCCCGCCCCCTTGCCCAGATCATACGCCTCGTCATCGGCGACATCGTCGCCGCGCGGACTTGTGTCGGGAAAGACCAAAGCAATTCCCTGTTCGGCGGCCCAGCCCTGAGCGCCGGCCTTGGTCATGGCGTTTTCATGGGTGCAGGTCAGGCCCGAGAGATACCAAAGCACCGGCACCTCGCCCAGTTTCGCCTCTTCGGGCAGGAAAAGACCAAAGGTCATGTCGCCGCCGGTGGCCTTTGACGCGTGAGTGTAGACGCCCTGCGTGCCGCCGTGGCAGATGTTTTCGGATATGGTTTTCATCGGATCGCTCCTTGCTATTGCGGCATGGCTACCCCGGCCCATAGCAGGCGACAACCCCTCCGTTAGGGTGCCGTCACAAGGGCAATCACTGCACTGACGGTCAGAATGCTGGCCGCGGTCGAAATCAGGATCGCCGCCGATACCCGCTGTGGCGCGAGGTTGTAGTGCTGCGCCAGGATGAACACGTTGCCCGCCACCGGCAGCGCCGCGGCAGACACCACGACCGCCGCCTGGAACGCATCCACAGGGAAGAAAAGATAAGCCCCGGCAGCGACCAGAAGCGGGTGTATGATGAGTTTGCAAAAGCTCAGCCAGCCGGCGATCTGCAGCCGCTCGGCGGATTTGCTCGCCAGCGACGCGCCGATGGCAAAAAGCGCGCCGGGCGTGGCGGCATTGCCCAGAGTGGCCAGAAATTCGTTCACCGGACCCGGGATCGGCAACCCGGTGGCCGAGACCGCAAGCCCCAGCACGATCGACACGATCATCGGGTTCTTGATCAGGCCCAGCCCCACCGTCCGCAGCACCGCCGCCGACATGCGCCCGTCGCGCGACCCGGTCACGAGGATCACCAGCAACGAGGAAAAGACGATGAGGTCGATGGCCAGCACAAGGATGATCGGTCCCACCGCCGCCTGCCCCAACAGCAGCGCCAGCATCGGCACGCCCAGAAACCCGGTGTTGCCGATGGCCGCGCACTGCGCCTCGATCGCGGCGGTTTCGACCTTGAGGCCGCGCATGAAGGCCACGATCATCGCGATGCCATAGGTAAAGGCCGTGCCCCAGAGGTAGGCCATGGCCAGCCGTGCGTCGAAAATTTCCGAGATCGACAGGTTGGCCGAAAATCGGAACAGCATCGCCGACAGCGCAAAGTAAAACACGAACTTGGTCAGATAGGCGGTGGCTTCCTCGGTGAAAAAGCGGGTGCGCCCGGCGCCGTAGCCCAGGCCGATCAGCGCGAAGAACGGCAGTGTCTTGAGGAAGATTTCAAGCATTGCAGCTTGTTAGGCAGCCGCGGCGGGGCCGTCAATCGGCAAGCCCGCGCAAACCGAAAGACCGCGCGGCGCTGTTGCGCGCGCGGCCCGAATTCGGCCCTCTTGAGAGAGGGTGAAGCGCGTCAGCCCGATCCGATCATCACACCGGCTGCCAGAACCAGCGCGCCGCCCAGAACCACCTGGAACGCCGCGCGGAAGAACGGCGTCTGCATATAGCGGTTCTGAATCCAGGCGATGGCCCAAAGCTCCACGAAGACGACGATCATGGCGATGATCGTGGCGGTCCAGAAATGCGGGATCAGGTAGGGCAGCGCATGGCCCAGCCCGCCCAGCGTTGTCATCACGCCCGACGCAAGCCCACGCTTGAGCGGAGAGCCGCGCCCCGACAGTTCGCCGTCATCCGACGCCGCTTCGGTAAAGCCCATGGAAATGCCCGCGCCGACGCTGGCGGCGAGGCCAACGAGGAAGGTCGTCCAGGTGTCCTGCGTGGCAAAGGCGGTGGCGAAGATCGGCGCCAGGGTCGACACCGACCCGTCCATCAGCCCCGCCAGCCCCGGCTGCACCCAGGTCAGCAGGAACTGCCGCTTTGCGGTGCGATCCTCGGCCTCGCGGCTGTCCTCATCGAGGTGTTCCTTGACCAGATCGCCCGCACGGTCCTGGTGCCCGGCTTCGGCCGAGGCCAGATCCCCCAACAGCTTGCGCGTGGCGGCGTCTGTGCTGCGCTGTGCGGCGGTGTGGTAGAAATGTTCGGCCTCGCGTTCCATCGCCTCGGCCTCGTCGCGGATACGCTCGATCCCGAGGTTCTGGACCAGCCAGACCGGGCGGCGGGCATAGTAGCCTGCCACGTGTTCACGACGGATCAGCGGGATGACATCGCCAAAACGCGCACGGTGCAGGTCGATCAGGGCGGCGCGGTGGCCATCTTCCTCTGCCGCCATGCCTTCAAACACGCGCGCGGTATCGGGATATTCGCCGCGCAGCGTTTCGGCATAGCTGCGGTAGATGCGAGCGTCGTCTTCTTCGGATGAAATGGCGAGCGCCAGCACCTCTTGTTCGCTGAGATCCTTGAAATGCTTGCGCTGGGTCAGGAACCGCATGATCGCCTCCGGTAGATTAGAACGGTTCTAATCTAAGCGCAGGACGATGCAGTTCAATCGGAAAAAGTGAACCGCTCAGTTCAGAAGCATCTTGCCGAACTGAACCGAACGGTTTAGATAGGTGAACAGAACAGTTCAGAACCCTGAAAGGAGACCGCAATGTCCCGCTGGATTGCCCCGCTTGTTCTTGCTCTGATCACCGGCCCCGCGATGGCGCAGAACATCGTCTTCGAGCTGCCGCGCATGGACTTCCCCGAACCGCAGCCCGTCGTGCAGACCGAAACGGTGTCCACCCAGGGGCAGTAACGGCATCGCTTGCCCAAACTGAACCGACCAGTCTATAGTCGGATCACCACAGGGGAGGGCAAGCATGACCGCGACCGCGGCCAAGGTCCGCAAGGGCCGGAAATTCGATCAAGTGCTTGACGGCGCGCGTGAAATCTTCATGCGCGACGGGTTCGAAGGGGCCAGTGTGGATGACATTGCCCGGGCTGCAGGCGTGTCGAAGGCGACGCTCTACAGCTATTTCCCCGACAAGCGGCTGCTGTTTCTCGAAGTGGCGTCGCATCAGTGCTGTCGCCAGGCCGACGAGACGCTGCAAACCGTCGACATGACCCAGCCGCCGCGCGTCGTGCTACGGCAGGTGGCGCGGTCTTTCCTGGGGTTCATTCTCTCGGACATGGGGCAGCGGATTTTTCGCATCTGCGTGGCCGAGGCCGACCGGTTTCCCGAACTGGGGCGGCAATTCTACCAAAGCGGCCCGATGACGATGCGCGCCGCGATGGTCAGCTACCTCGACAAGGCCATCGCCCGGGGCGAACTGGTGACAGATGACTGCGATCTGGCCGCCGACCAGTTTGCCGAGCTTTGCAAGGCCGACCTCTGGCCCAAACTGGTTTTCGGCATCCGCGACAGCTTTGAAGAGGCCGAGATCGAGCGGGTGATCGATGGCGCGCTGGACACCTTCCTGGCGCGCTACGGCGCCACAGACGCAGGCAACATGGCGTAAAGCCGCTCCATCTCTTCCAGCGCGTTCTCCATGCCGTGCGCAGCGGCATCGGCCCCCACCCTGTCGGCAATGTGGCGGTCGATCGCCGCCAGTCCGCCGCTAATCAGAATGAGCACGTTCGGCGCCATCAGCCGCAGCTCCACCACCGTGCGGGCCACGCCGCGCACACGCTCTGGCGTGGCCGCCGACAGCCCGATGATCGGATAGCCCCCGCGCCGGAGCAGATCGACCAGTTCCGACTCGGTCTTGCCCAGCCGCAGGTCGATGTCCCAGCCGCGGTCGCGCAGCAGGTCGGCCGCCATCGTGGCGCCGATGGAATGGGTCTCGTCCGGGACGGTGGCGATCAGCGCACATCTTGCGCCGCGTTGCGGTGCCGGGGTCACCAGTTCGCGCAGGGTGCGCAACAGCACCAGAAGCCGACCGGTGGCCACTGCCATGTCGGCAAAGGTCACCTCGTCCTCCTCCCACATCTCTCCAAGGCGATAGGCCGCGGGCGCGATGTAGCCCAGGCAGATTTCCTCGTGCGAGGCGCCGTTTTCATGCGCGTCGAGGATGATCCGGCGCGGCGCATCCGCATCTCGCCCCACTAGAGCGCGGCACAGCACATCGATATTCGGCACGACCCGCAGGCGCACCGGATCGATTCGTGCAACCGTCGGCCGACGCGACCAGTCCGTCAGATGGCTGATCACTTCCTTCGCAAGGTCGAAAAGCAGGGCCTCGGGCAATGACTGCCCGGCGTCCCCGTCGACCACGCTCTGATGGCGTTCGGTCGAAGTGGGCTGGTCCGTCATGGATGATCCCCCCCGGCGCCGCCCACGGGAATCCCGATCAGTGACAGCGCCGCCTCAGGCTTCAGACCATCGCGTCAGGGTGGTACTTGAGTCAATAATTATCACAGAAAGTGTCAACAAAACATGACGCTTCGAGGTTGACACTTTTTGGCGGCAGCAGTGGATCAGTCGACCCGACGCACCAGTAACTGGTTGCCGGAACTGCGTTTTGTCTCGAATACCTTGAGGTCGCCGACCAGATCGCTCAGCTTGCGCTTGCCATAGGTGCGGGTGTCAAAGTCGGGATTGGCGGTGGTCAGGAACTGGCCCAGCTGGCCCAGGGTGTACCACTCATCCTCCTGCTCGATGGCATCCATCGCCTTGAAGATCAGGTTGCGGGCCTCTTCGAGATTCTTGCCTTCGGCCTTCTGGGTCGGACCTTTCGACCCGGCCTCGGGCGCGCCATCGAGGTTCTCCAGAAAGATGAATCGCTTGCATGCCTTGCGGAAGGCGTCTGGGGTTTTCTGCATGCCCATGCCGAACACATCGAGCCCCTGTTCGCGGATGCGGCTGGCCAGGCGGGTAAAGTCGCTGTCGGAACTGACCAGCACGAAACCGTCGAAGCGGCCGGAATGCATCAGGTCCATCGCGTCGATCACCAGCGCGATGTCGCTGGCGTTCTTGCCGACGGTGTTGGCGGGCTGGTGATGCGGGACCAGACCGAATTCCGCCTGCACCTTGGACCATCCGGCCATCTGCTGGCTGGAAAAGTCACCATAGCAGCGCCGCACCGACGCCTCGCCCAGGGCGGCGATTTCGTCAAAGATCGCCTTGGTGTATTTCGGCGAGGTGTTGTCGGCGTCGATCAGCACCGCCAGCAGTTTGGTATCGTCGGGCATGGGGCCTCCTTCGGGCGGGTTTCGCCCCTTCTAGACCAGAGACCGGTACATCACCAGCGCGTCGACATAGCCGTGCCGCGGATGATGGAAGGCGCCGGGCAGGCGTCCGACGACGTCGAAACCGGCCCGCTCCCACGTGGCGATGGCACGGGTGTTGGTGGCGACGACAAAGTTGAACTGCATCGCCCGAAAGCCTGCGACCTGTGCGGCCTCAAGCGCATGAGCCAGCATGGCCCGCGCCAGACCGCGCCCGCGCGCCACCGGATCGGTGACGAAGCCGCAGTTGCAGACATGCGCCCCGCCGCCGCCCTGATTGCGCACGAGGTAGTAGGTGCCCAGCACATCTCCGGCCTCTTCCAGGACAAACACACGTCGACCCGGACCGCACCAGTAGGCCAAGGCGTCCGCGCGGCTGATGTCCGGATTGATGGTGTACGTGTCGCCCGCGCGGAACACCGGCTTCAGCAGCGCCCAGAGCGCGTCGGCGTCGGTTTGTTCAAATTCCCGGATCACAGCGTCTGTCCCGTTGACTCATGTCCCGGCACCATGCCTGCCTTGCATCTTTGCGACACGGGTCTGGTGCGAAAAGGGCCGCCGCATCGCTGCGACGGCCCCTGCTGCCTTCCCAACGAAAGGTCTCAGAACTCCACCACGGCGCGGATGGATTTGCCTTCGTGCATGAGGTCGAAGCCGTGGTTGATCTCGTCGAGGCTCAGCTTGTGGGTGATCATCGGGTCGATCTCGATCTTGCCGTCCATGTACCAGTCGACGATCTTCGGCACATCCGTCCGGCCCTTAGCGCCGCCAAAGGCCGTGCCGCGCCAGTTGCGGCCGGTCACCAGCTGGAACGGCCGGGTCGAGATCTCGGCCCCCGCAGGCGCCACGCCGATGATCACGGAGGTGCCCCAGCCCTTGTGCGCGCATTCCAGCGCCGTGCGCATCACGCCGACGTTGCCCGTCGCGTCAAAGGTGTAATCCGCCCCGCCCTTGGTCAGTTCGACCAGGTGCGCGACCATGTCGCCCTCGACGTTCTTGGGGTTCACGAAATCGGTCATGCCGAAGCGGCGCGCCATCTCTTCCTTGTCGTCGTTGAGGTCGACCCCGACGATCTGGTCGGCGCCCGCCAGCCGCAGCCCCTGGATCACGTTGAGCCCGATGCCGCCCAGCCCGAAGACCACGCCGCGGCAGCCGATCTCGGCCTTGGCGGTGTTGATCACCGCGCCGATGCCGGTGGTCACACCACAGCCGATGTAGCAGATCTTGTCGAAGGGCGCGTCCTCGCGCACCTTGGCCAGCGCGATCTCCGGCACCACGGTGTGGTTGGCGAAGGTCGAGCAGCCCATGTAATGGTGGATCGGCGTGCCATCCAGCATCGAGAACCGCGTGGTGCCGTCGGGCAGCAGGCCCTCGCCTTGCGTGCTGCGGATCGCCTGGCAGAGGTTGGTCTTGCCGCTGAGGCAGTATTCGCATTCGCGGCATTCGGGGGTGTAGAGCGGAATGACGTGATCGCCGGGCTTCAGCGAGGTCACGCCCTCGCCCACCTCCATCACCACGCCCGCGCCCTCGTGGCCCAGGATGGCGGGAAAGATACCCTCGGGGTCGTCGCCCGACCGGGTGAATTCATCGGTGTGGCACAGGCCCGTCGCCTTGATCTCCACCAGAACCTCGCCCGCCTTCGGACCCTCGAGGTTCACCTCCATCACTTCCAACGGTTTCCCGGCCTCTAAGGCCACGGCAGCTCTCGTGCGCATG